>JBDSZF010000059.1:0-6364 GCA_039925285.1 Polaromonas sp. | reverse complement strand
TGCAGGAAGTAGCGGTCAAACAGCGTCTGCAGGCCGAGGTAGTCGAACTGCAGGTCGCGCTCGGGCTTGAGCGCCGCGCCCAGACGGGCCAGGTCAAACTGCTGGAGCTTTTCGTCGAGCAGTTCATTCTTGATGCCCTTGGCGATGAATTCGGGGAAATACGTGACATAGCGGCTTGCCATGACTTCCTGGCTGATTTCCTCGCCCAGGACTTCCTTGCGGATGGTGTGCAGCAGCAGGCGCGCGGTGGCATAGGTGTAGTCGGGGTCTTTTTCGATCAGCGTGCGGGCTGCCAGGATGGCCGCCTTGTAAACCTCTTCGATGGGCACGCCGTCGTACAGGTTGCGCATGGTTTCCGAAACGATCGGATCGGCTTTGACGTCGGCGCCGAGCTTGGCGCACGAGGCCTCGATCAGCGCCTGCAGGTTGGCGATATCCAGCGCAACCCTTTTGCCGCCGTCCATGACATGAAGCTGCGGCAGGGCAGGGGCCTGGGCCTGCAGCTGCCGGGCGCGCTCCTGGTTGTGCTTTTCGCGGTACAGCACGTAGGCGCGGGCGATTTCATGGTGGCCGCCGCGCATCAGGCCGAGTTCAACCTGGTCCTGCACATCCTCAATGTGGAAAGTGCCACCGCTGGGGCGCGAGCGCATCAGGGCGCGAACGACGGCCTGGGTCAGGGTATCGACGGTTTCGCGCACGCTGGCCGAAGCCGCGCCCTGGGTGCCATGAACGGCCAGGAAAGCCTTCATCATGGCGACCGCGATCTTGTGCGGCTCGAACGCCACCACGGCGCCATTGCGGCGAATGATCTGGTAATGGGCGAGCGTATCGGCTGCTGCCGGGGCGTTGTCGTGAGCGGGGTTATGGGCCGGAACGCCGGACGGAAGGGGCACGGCATAGGGTGCTGTTTGCATGGTTTTCCTCTTGTGTTTTGCTGTGCTGGACAACGGGTCTGATGGGGCAGGGCAGATTCGGCTGCGCTAGAAAATCAGCTCTGGCCATGAGCGGTTTTTCTTTTTCATGGCTACCGAATCACATCAACCTGACTGATGGTTAGACACTATAGCTAGGGTCTGAAGGCGGTGCAACCACTACAGGTAGTGTATCCGTTGCCTTGATGCATCATTGCTTGTGAGGGTTTTTTTTAGGGTTGTTCCGACGGCTTGAAAGCAGGTGGTTCGTGCTAAATCGGCGTTCATGCCTGATGGCGTCAGGCTCTGGCAAGACGGGCAAAGCACTGGTGCGGCTTGCCGCAGGTTTTTGCCTGCAAACGCTGGAAGGGACTGGATAAGCCGATTATCCCTGGGATATGCCTGTGGCAAAAAACGGGGAACTGTGACAAAAACAGTGCTTAATTTTTCAGCAGGGCACTGGCAAATACCGATCAGGAAAAGCCAGCGAATTTTGTAACAAAAGCCAGTCGAAGCCCGGCCCGGGGTCCTGTTTTCGCCCGGCGGCAATGTGCTCATGCCCGGCAATGTGGGCAATTGGATAGGCCTGAATGAGTGCCGCGCACAATCCGGCCAGGGTTTCGTACTGGAGCGCTTCAAAGCTGCTGCCTTCAATCCCTTCGAGTTCAATGCCGATGGAGTCGTCATTGCACTGGCTTCGTCCCCGGTAGGCGGATTCACCGGCATGCCAGGCGCGCTCACCGCAGGCCACAAACTGCCACAAGGCGCCCGTGCGGGTGATGAAAAAGTGCGACGACACCTGCAGGCCACGTATGCCCTGGAAGTAGGGGTGCGCATCCCAGTCCAGCTGGTTGGTGAACAGGCGCTGCACATTGCCATTGCCAAACTCTCCCGGCGGCAGACTGATCGAATGAATCACGAGCAGGTCGATTTGCGCGCCGACAGGGCGCGGGCCGAAGTTGGGAGACGCCAGTGCGCGGGCATAGCGGTACCAGCCGTCCTGCCACAAGGCCGGAGAGCCTGGGGGCTGCTCAGGCAAGGTCATCAAGTGCTTGCGTGGCATCGTCATGGCCGGGTGTCGCAATTCCCAGGCGGGCAATGCGATAGCGGATCTGGCGCAGGCTCAAGCCCAGCTTGGTGGCTGCGGCAGTGCGGTTGAAGCCGGTTTCCTGCAATACTTGGGTCAGGATGCTGCGCTCCTGCTGGTCCAGGAAGTTCTGCAGATTCTCCGGGATGGTCACCGGACGTTCAGGCGAGGCATCAAGGTGCAGGATGCTTTCTTCGCCCAGGGCTACTGCGCGGTGCAGGATGTTTTCCAGTTCGCGGACATTGCCGTAGAGGGGCATGGAGCGCAGTTGCTCCGTCACCGCAGCGCTGAGCACGGGCATGTCCAGGCCTGACTCCTGGCAGATTCTTGACAGCAGGGCGTTGCAAAGTGCCGGCAAGTCGTCGAGCCGATCACGCAGCGGCGGCACCACAATGTCGATCACATTGAGCCGGTAATACAGATCCTGCCGAAAGCTGCCCGCCGCAACGCCAGCGGCCAGGTCTTTATGGGTTGCGCTGACGATGCGCACATCGACCATGTCTTCCTGGGGCGAGCCCAGCGGGCGCACGGTACGTTCCTGAATCGCCCGCAGCAGCTTGGACTGCATGGCCAGCGGCAAGTCGCCAATCTCATCGAGAAACAGCGTTCCGCCCTTGGCCGCCTGGAAAAGCCCAAGCCGGTCCTGCGTCGAGCCGGTGTAGGCGCCCTTGCGTGCGCCAAAAAACTCGGCCTCCAGCAGGTTTTCGGGAATCGCGCTGCAGTTGACCGCCACAAACGGACTGCCGGCCCGATGGCTGCAGCCATGTACGGCGCGCGCCACCAGTTCCTTGCCGGTGCCCGATTCGCCTCTTATCAGCACCGGCGCCATGCTGCCGGCCACTTTGAGAATGCGGGATTTCACCGCCAGCATCGCTGGCGATTCGCCGACCAGCTTTTGCAATATGGCGGTCGGGTCGGCTGGTTTGCATGCTGCCGCAGCGCCCACTGCAGCGCCTGGCATCGCTGCGCGTGCTTCGCCCCTGGCAGCGGACGGCGCTGAATTTTGGCTTTCCTGGATGGCCGACGCCACCACAGTACGGAACTGCTTGAGGTCCACCGGCTTGGTCAGGTAATCAAACGCGCCTGCCTTGAGCGCCTCCACCGCGTTTTCGGCCGAGCCATGCGCCGTGATGACCACGCAGCGCTCCGGCCGCTGCTGTGCCGCCAGGTCGCGCAGCAGTTCAAGCCCCAGGCCGTCGGGCAGGCGCATGTCGGTGATGATGGCATCAAAACGATGCGCTTTGAGGTGTTCCCGGGCCTGCTGCAGATCACCGGCCGCCTCCACCCGGTAGCCTTGTCTGAGCAGCGTCAGCTCGTACAGGGTGCGCAGATCCGGCTCATCATCAATGATCAGGAGGCGGGGGGGCGGGGATGCTTGCGGATTCATGGATTCAGACAAGGACGGAGTCCAGATATGACAGGCCGGAGTCCAGATATGACCGGTCGGCGCTTAAAAACTGTGAAGCCGGCCTGAACATGATGAAAAATTCATTGCCCTCGGTGTCCTCACGCAGCACGCGCTGGTAGCCGATAAGCGCGCCATAGCGTTCACACAGTTCGCGGCAGATATAAAGACCTAGTCCGCTGGAGCGGCTTTCGGACGAGAAAAAAGGCTCGAACAGGTGCGTCTGGACGGTTTCTTCCAGCGGCTGGCCATCGCTCCATACTGCCAGCCGGGCCTGGCCTGGCGCCATCAGGTGGGTAGTCACTTCAATGGCATGGGCTGAACCGCTGGCGTACCGCAAGGCATTGTCCAGCAGGTTGATCATGAGGCGCCGCAAGTGTTCGTCATCAAAGTAAACATCCGTATTGCCGGCATCGGTGCTGATGCGCAGCCGTGCTGACGCGGCGTTTTGCTTTGCCCAGTCGGTCGCAATGCGGCAGGCTGCTTCGTCGAGCAGCAAGAGGGTGGTCTGGGGCGCCGGGATTTGCTGCTGGGCCCGCGAGATATCCAGCACTTCATCGACGATGGTTGCCAGGCGGCGGGCGTTTTGGCCAATGATGCCCGTGAGTTGGCGCTGGCCGGCGTCCTGCAGGTCTTCTTCAAGCAGCGCATTGGCCTGCGAAATGGAGGCCAGCGGGTTCCTGATTTCGTGCGCCACTGCAGCCGACATACGCCCCATGGCCGCCAGTTTCTCGATCCGCACGCGAGCTTCCATTTCACGCAGGTCTTCAAGAAACATCACGCACAGGCTTTCATGCCTATCCTCCTGCGAGTCGGTCAGGCGCGAGCGTACATGCAGTCTCCGGGTGTTAAGGCCTGGTTGGACAAAACTGAGACTGACTTCCTGTGCTGACTGAGACTCAAAGGTGCGATGCATCAGCTCGCTCAAGGGTTGCCAGGCGGCTTGCGCGGCCAGCTTGAAGGGGGCGGGATAAAGGTCGGTGTGCGCAGCCAATAAACGTCTGGCTGAGGGATTGGCCGAACGCACCATGCCGTTGAGATCCATCACCAGCACGCCGTCGGCCAGTGTGGCAATCACCAGTTCATTGACCTGGATCTGCATGCGGGCCGCAGACTGGCTTTGCTTGACCAGTTTTTCCTCCCGCGCCAGCCGCAGCGCCAGCTGGTTGGCCAGCAAGGCCACCAGGAAAAATCCGGAGCTGCTCAGGCCTGCCTGCAGCCAGCGTGCGTTGAAATCACCGGCGCCCTGCACGGAATTCCACCAGGCATCGGCCAGCAGTATCAGTGTCACGCTGGCCGCCGTGCCAAAAGCCAGCAAAATCGGCCCCAGCACCGAGGCCAAAAGCACTGGCAGCGCAAACAGAGGGGTGTAGTTGATGCCGCTGGACTGCAAAAAGTTGAGCAGCGAGAACGCGATCACATCCACGCCGATGGTGAAAATCCACTGTGCATCAAAGGTGCTGCGTGGCGGTCGGGGGCGGGCCCAGCGCTGCACCGCAAGGGTGGCGCACAGATAGGCGATACACACCGCCAGGGTCCAGTAATTGATGGCATTGCCCAATGCCTGGAGGGCAACTTGCAGAATGACCAGCACCCCTGCAATGGCGACGCGGGCACTCATGAATACATGCCAGAGACGGCTGAAGGAACCTTGTGCGGGTTCCGACTCCCAGGCGCCGGCCAGTTTTACTGCACTATCCCGCCACGCAGGGAGCTGGAGGCTCATTGAGCCCCGGCCTCACGGCGGTGCGCCTCGCTGCAGTAAAAGCCGTCACGGCCTATCAGGGCTTCAGACTTTGGCAGATGAACATGGCAGACATCGCAGGCCACCATTTCCGTGATGCCTTTTTCGGCAGAGGCGTGGGTGCGAGCACGGGGCGGCGGCGCTGCATTTTTTTCGGCCTGCCGGTTGTGACGCCAGAGCCAGAAGACAAGCAGGACGAAGGCGATGACCAACAGGTACTTCATGTCCGCCTCAATATGACTTCAAGCACAAAGCGCGAACCGGCGTAACTCAGCAGCAGCAGGCCTGCACCCAGGTAGAGCACGCGAATCGCCTTGAGGCCGCGCCAGCCCAGCCGTGCGCGTCCGATCAGCAAACCCGCAAACGTCGCCCAGGCCAGCAGTGAAAAAATCGACTTGTGGTCCCACTTCCAGCCCAGGCCCGGGCCATAAAGTGATTCGGCAAACAGCCAGCCCACCAGCAGGGTGGCTGAAAGCAGCACAAAACCAGCCTCGACAAAACGGAAGGTGAGGCGTTCCAGCGTCAGCAGGGGAACGCCGGTGTCGTTCTGTTCAGCCTGCCGGATCGACCGCTCGGCCCGCACCATCAGCCAGCCATGCACGACAGCCGCCGCAAACAGTCCGTAAGACGCAATGCCCAAAGCCCAGTGCAGCGGCAGCCAGGGCGACGCAATGACGTGGTAGCTGGTGCCCGGAAAAATCAGCGCCAGAATGACGGCGGCGCTGCCCAGCCCGGCCAGCGCCCAGTGCGCCTGAAGCTGCGGAAACAGGCGGCGTTCCACGGCATAGACCGTCAGCACCAGCCAGACCGTCATCGACAGCGCCGGCGCAAAACCAAAGCGCGGCGGCGTGCCCAGCAGGGCCTCGACCAGGGTCAGCGCATGCAGCAGCCAGGCGACCAGCAGCAGGCCGCGCAGCGCGCCCTCGCCCAGACGGGGGGTCGCCAGTGCAAGCACTGCATAGGCCACGGCCGCGCCTGCCGCTGCCGCAAGACCCCATCCATCGCTGAAAGCTAAAATCATGGCTAGAGTTTAGCGCCTGGCCAGGTCTTTTCTGGCCTTTGGCTCCCCGCAGCGCCCCGTTTCAGGACACCACTTCATGGCTACAGCCCTTACCGACAAGTTATCCCGCCTCGTCAAGGAAATGCGCGGCCAGGCCCGCATCACCGAATCCAATGTGCAGGACATGCTGCGCGAAGTCCGCATGGCGCTGCTGGAG
>JBDSZF010000058.1:0-3136 GCA_039925285.1 Polaromonas sp. | reverse complement strand
CTGTTTTGAATATTTTTGATTTTTAGGAAACCATCATGGCCGTGACTGTTGAAAATCTTGAAAAGCTCGAGCGCAAAATGACGCTCACGCTGCCCCTCAATACCATCCAGTCGGAAGTCGCTACCCGTCTGAAGCAAATGGCCCGCACCGTCAAAATGGACGGCTTCCGTCCCGGTAAAGTCCCCATGAGCGTGGTCAGCCAGCGTTATGGCTATTCGGTGCATTACGAAGTCATGAACGACAAGGTTGGCGAGGCCTTTGCCGTTGCCGCCAATGAAGCCAAGCTGCGCGTCGCTGGCCAGCCCCGCATCAGCGAAAAAGAAGGCGCGCCTGAAGGCGAACTGGCTTTCGATGCGATTTTCGAGGTCTATCCCGAAGTCAAGATTGCTGATCTGACCACGGCTGAAGTAGAAAAGGTCACTGCCGAAGTCAGCGATGCCGCCATCGACAAGACGCTGGACATCCTGCGCAAGCAGCGCCGCACCTTTGCCCAGCGCGCAGCCGACGAGCCTGCGCAGGACGGCGACCGCGTCACCATCGACTTCGAAGGCAAGATGGACGGCGAGCCCTTTGCCGGCGGCAAGGCCGAAGACTTCCAGTTCATCGTCGGCGACGGCCAGATGCTCAAAGAGTTTGAAGATGCGGTGCGCGGCATGAAAAGCGGCGAAAGCAAGACTTTCCCGCTGAACTTCCCGGCCGATTACCACGGCAAGGACGTGGCCGGCAAGCAGGCTGATTTCCTGGTGACGGTCAAGAAAATTGAGGCGGCTCACCTGCCCGAAGTCAATGAAGAGCTGGCCAAGTCGCTCGGCATTGCCGATGCAACGGTCGAAGGCCTGCGTTCGGACATCAAGAAAAACCTCGAGCGCGAAGTCAAATTCCGCCTGCTGGCGCGCAACAAGACGGCGGCGATGGATGCGCTGGTCGCCAATGCCGAACTCGACCTGCCCAATGCAAGCGTGCAGGCCGAGCTTGATCGCCTGGTTGAAGGTGCCCGTGCCGACCTGAAGCAGCGCGGTATCAAGGACGCCGAAAAGGCGCCAATTCCTGAAGAAATTTTCCGGCCACAGGCTGAAAAGCGTGTCCGCCTGGGTCTGGTCGTGGCGGAACTGGTGCGTGCCAACGAACTGCAGGCCAAGCCTGAGCAACTCAAGGCGCACATCGAAGAACTGGCTGCCAGCTACGAAAAGCCGCAAGACGTGGTGCGCTGGTACCTGAGCGACAACCGCCGCATGGTCGAAGTCGAAGCGGTCGTGATTGAAAACAACGTCACCGACTTTATCCTGAGCAAAGCCAAGGTCAACGAGAAAGAAATTTCCTTCGACGAGCTCATGGGCCAGAATTGATCGGCTAGCATCTCCTGCAATTGGGGCTTGTGCTTTGCAGTACAGGCCCCAATTCATTTTGGCTACAGTACAAACATCTCTGGAGAAAAATTGATGGTCCGAAACAGTATTTATGGCGGCTACAACAGCCCGCAAGCCGCTAGCCAGGAAATCCAGGGCTTGGGCATGGTGCCCATGGTGATTGAGCAGTCCGGCCGTGGCGAGCGCTCGTACGACATTTATTCGCGTTTGCTCAAAGAGCGCGTGATTTTTCTGGTCGGCCCGGTCAATGACCAGACCGCCAATCTGGTGGTAGCCCAGTTGCTGTTTCTGGAAAGCGAGAATCCTGACAAGGATATTTCCTTCTATATCAACTCTCCTGGCGGTTCGGTGACGGCAGGCATGGCGATTTACGACACCATGCAGTTCATCAAGCCCGACGTTTCTACGCTCTGCGTGGGAATGGCCGCCAGCATGGGCGCGTTTTTGTTGTCAGCCGGCACCAAGGGCAAGCGTTTTTCACTGCCCAATTCCCGCGTCATGATTCACCAGCCCTCGGGCGGTGCACAAGGCCAGGCCACTGACATCGAAATTCACGCCCGCGATATCCTGAAAACCCGCGATCAACTCAACCGCATCCTGGCGGACAACACCGGCCAGCCGATCGAGAAGATCGAGCGCGATACCGAGCGCGACTATTTCATGTTTGCCGAGGATGCCAAGGCTTACGGTGTGGTTGATCAGGTTATTTCAAAACGTCCCTGATTTGTCCGTGTAGAGTTTGAGCCTGCTCTGCAACAGCGGCGTTTTCTGTTACAGAAACGCCGTTTTTTTATTGGTTATCATTAGTGAAGCTCATAGTTTCACCCAGTCACGTTAAAGGCGTCCCCCACAATGGCCGAGAAAAAAGGCTCCTCAAGCGAAAAAACTTTGTACTGCTCCTTCTGCGGTAAAAGTCAGCATGAAGTCAAAAAACTGATTGCTGGCCCTTCTGTTTTTGTCTGCGATGAGTGTATTGATCTGTGCAACGAAATCATTCGTGACGAGTTGCCCGCAGGCATTGAGGTGAGCGAGACACGCAGTGATTTGCCGACGCCTGCAGAGATCAAGGCAACACTGGACGGCTATGTCATTGGCCAGGAACCGGCCAAGCGCACACTGGCCGTTGCCGTGTACAACCACTACAAGCGGCTGCGTCACAAGGAATCGGCCAAAAAAGACGATGTAGAGCTGACCAAAAGCAATATCTTGCTGATTGGCCCCACTGGCTCCGGCAAGACACTGCTTGCGCAGACGCTGGCCCGGACGCTCAACGTGCCTTTTGTCATGGCCGATGCCACCACCCTGACCGAAGCCGGTTATGTCGGTGAAGACGTTGAAAACATCATCCAGAAGCTGCTGCAAAGCTGCAATTACGAAGTTGATCGTGCCCAGCAGGGGATTGTCTATATTGATGAAATCGACAAGATTTCGCGCAAGTCCGACAATCCGTCCATCACCCGCGACGTGTCGGGTGAAGGCGTGCAGCAAGCGCTGCTCAAATTGATGGAAGGAACGATGGCTTCCGTGCCCCCCCAGGGCGGGCGCAAGCATCCGAATCAGGATTTTCTCCAGGTCGATACCACCAACATTCTCTTTATTTGCGGCGGCGCTTTTTCGGGACTTGAAAAAGTCATCGAAAACCGGACCGAAGCTTCGGGAATCGGTTTTGGCGCTGCTGTCAAAAGCAAAAAAGCGCGCAGCCTGACCGAAGCATTTAAGGATGTCGAACCCGAAGACCTGATCAAGTTTGGCCTGATTCCCGAGCTGGT
>JBDSZF010000057.1:0-11048 GCA_039925285.1 Polaromonas sp. | reverse complement strand
CCCCTTTTCGGGCTCCCCAGTCCAGCGCCCAGACCTGCCGCGCGCACGCCTGAGCCGCAATACAGTGATTGCCCTTGCCGTGGTGGCACTGCATATCGGCTTTATCTGGACACTGCAAAGCGGCCTGCTGCTGCGCACGGCTGAACTGATCGTTCCTGTCGAAGTGTTGGCGCAATTGATCGAGCCACCTGTTCCCAAACTGGAACCCGCTCCGCCCTCACCTGCCGCACCCCCCGTGCAGCCGGTCAAACCCGCGCCGGCCGCCGTGCAGAAAGAGGCTGCGATAAAACCACCAGCCCGGCCGCAAGCGCAGCCGCTGGCGATTGCCGACCCGACACCCTCGCCCAATGCACCGGCTGGCAGCCTCACGCCAGCGCTTGTGCCCACGCCTGCGCCGGTTGCCGAAGCGCCAGCGGCACACTCTGCGCCGCCCGCTCCTCCAGCAGCTACCGCAGTCCAGTTGCCGTCCAGCAATGCCGGCTACCTGCAAAATCCCAAACCGGCTTACCCCCCGCTCAGCAAGCGTCTGGGCGAACAGGGCAAGGTTGTGGTTCGTGTACTGATTGGCGCCGATGGCGTGGCGCAAAAAGCCGAACTGCGCCAGTCCAGCGGTTTTGACCGCCTCGATCAGGCCGCGCTGGACACCGTCCTCAAATGGCGCTATGTGCCCGGCAAGCGCGGCGGCATTGCCGAGGAAATGTGGTTCAACGTCCCCATCAATTTTGTTCTTGAATAGTTTTTGGAGTATTAAATGGAAACCCAATTCGGCCTTGCCAACGTCTGGTCCCAAGGCGATATCGTCACCAAGAGCGTTGCGGTGCTGCTGCTGCTCATGTCGCTGGCCTCGTGGATGGTCATCATCACCAAGGCGCTGGATCTGCGCCGTCTCTCAGCCCAGGCCCAAGCGACCGAAAGCTTCTGGCACAGCGCCGACTTTGCCGATGGCCTGGCCAAGTTCGGCACCGACCCGGCCAATCCCTTCCGCCTGCTCGCCGTCGAAGGACGCGAGGCCACGGCCCATGTGCTGCACAAGGACGGCAATGCCAGGCCTCAGTTGCATGATGCGCTGGACCTGAGCGAATGGGTCACGCGCAGCCTGCGCAATTCCATCGACGACATCACCGCCAAGATGCAGTCCGGCCTGGCCGTGCTGGCCTCGGTGGGCTCCACCGCACCTTTCGTCGGGCTGTTCGGCACGGTCTGGGGCATCTACCACGCGCTGCTGGCGATTGGCCTGAATGGCCAGGCCAGCATCGACAAGGTGGCCGGTCCGGTCGGCGAATCCCTCATCATGACCGCGCTGGGCCTGGCCGTCGCCATTCCCGCCGTGCTGGGCTACAACGCCCTGGTGCGCGGCAACAAGTCGGTCAGCGGCAAGCTCAACCGATTCGCCCATGACCTGCATGCCTATTTCGTGACCGGCGCCCGGGTGAGCGGCCCGGTTTCTGCCAACGTCGTGGCCATGAAAAAAGGGAGCTGAGCATGGCTTTCGGAACCCAGGACGACACCGATGAGGTGATGAACGAGATCAACATGACGCCGCTGGTCGATGTCATGCTGGTGCTCTTGATCATCTTCATCATCACCGTGCCGGTCATGAAGCATTCGGTCAATATCGACCTGCCGCGAGCCACCAACGAGGTGGAACTCACCAAGCCCGAAACGGTTCGGCTCAGCGTCGATGCGCAAGGCAGCTATTACCTCAACGACTCAAAAATCACCGATGAAGATCTGGCGCCCCGGCTGAAGGCGGCAGCGGCCCAGAACCCGCAGCCCGACCTGCATATCCGGGGCGACAAGGCCGTTCGCTACGAGCGCGTGGCGCAAGCCATGGCGGCAGCGCAACAGGCCGGCCTGCGCAAGATCGGTTTCATCACCGAACCCAGGAACTGAGAACGCATCATGTCTGAAGCGCTACCCCATGCCAGCACCGTGAGCCAAAGCCCGTCACCGCTCGCGCCCGACAAGGCATCAAGCCCTCAGGCCGCCCGTGCGCGACCAGGCAGCGTGGACAGCACTGAACTGTTGCGTGGGCACAAAACGCTGGATATCTGCCACAACGGCTCGACCTACCGCCTGCAAGCCACGCGTCTGGGCAAACTGATTCTGACCAAATAATCAACCCGCAGATAAGCGCTCATTTCATTCAACAGTTTCATCGTGGGACGATCCGGGCCAACCGCCCCAAGGTCGTTTTTGGCCAGCAACGGACCTTACCGGGTCGAATAGCCAGGCTTTTTTCCAGCCATTGTCTGAATGATGGGGGTACTGAAATCAATTGCCGTGAAAAAGCCGACGCAAGGTCGGCTTTTTCACGTCAGGCGCAGGCCTGATGCAGGCTGCTTTACAAGCCGATGGCGGCAATGCCGGCGCGGGCAACCTGCGCATCTTCGATGGACTTCACGCCACTGACGCCGACTGCACCGATGCACTGACCCTCCTTGACGATGGGCACGCCGCCTTCAAGCATGCCCTGAATGTAGGGAGCTGACAGGAATGAAGTGCGGCCGCCATTGATGACGTCTTCATAGACCTTGCTCTCACGGCGGCCCATGGCGGCCGTGTTGGCCTTGGCCGGTGCAATGTGCGCGGAAATGGGCGCTGCGCCATCAAGGCGCTGCAGGTGCAGCAAATGACCGCCATCATCAACGACGGCTATGGTGACGGCCCAGTTGTTTTTCAGGGCTTCGGCCTCGGCGGCGGCGGCGATGGCCTTGATGTCGGCCTGTTCGAGCACTGCTTTTGTTTTCATGGCGATTCAGTTCCTTCCGGATTTGTTGTAAAGGGTGTCGAGCATACGCAAATTTCGGGAAGCCGGCCGAAAGGATTGACTTCAATTGAGTTGAAAGAACCCTTACAAATAGTAGGAGCTGGGCTAGGCAGATTGCTTAGGGAAGCAGGCATGAGCCCTAAAATGGTAGCGTTGCCGGCATTCGCGGGCTTTAAGGAGAGGATTCTCATGACTGACAATGTACGAACCTTCGGCTATGACGGCCTGGCGCAATCGGCCGAACAGCGCAACAAGGTACTGCGCAATACCTACTGGCTGCTGGCCCTGAGCCTGCTGCCGACCGTGGCCGGCGCCTGGCTTGGCGTGGCCACCGGCATCACGCAGGCATTGACCGGCGGACTGGGCCTGGTGGTGTTCCTGGGCGGCGCCTTCGGTTTCATGTACGCCATCGAAAAAACCAAGGATTCGGCTGCCGGCGTTCCGGTTCTGCTGGGCTTCACCTTCTTCATGGGCCTGATGCTCTCGCGCATGATCGGCATGATCCTGGGTTTCAGCAACGGCTCGGAACTGATCATGACGGCCATGGGCGGCACGGCCGGCGTGTTCTTCGTCATGGCGACGCTGGCCAGCGTGATCAAGCGCGACATTTCGGGCATGGGCAAATGGCTGTTTGTCGGTGCCGTCGTGGTCATGGTGGGCAGCATCGTCAACATCTTCGTCGGCTCCACAGCGGGCATGCTGGCGATTTCAGTGGCCGTGATCGGTATCTTCAGCGCCTACATGCTGTATGACCTGAAGCAGATCCTGGACGGCGGCGAAACCAACTACATCCGGGCCACCCTGGCGCTGTACCTGGACATCTTCAATGTGTTCCAGGCCTTGCTGGCGCTGCTCGGCATCATGGGCGGCGAGCGCGACTGAGCTTTTCGCGACTCGATCGAAAAAAGGGCCATCACGGCCCTTTTTTCATGCGCGCCAGGACCCACTACAGCCGTTCAAACACCGCCATCGATTCCACATGCGCCGTGTGCGGAAACATGTTGACCACGCCTGCCGCCGTGCAGCGGTAGCCGCCGCCCTCGACCAGCACGCCGGCATCGCGCGCCAGCGTCGCCGGGTTGCAGCTCACATAGACGATGCGCTGCGGCAGCACCCAGCCGTCCAGCGCCAGGCTTTGCTGATGCACGCCATCGTCGCAGGGCACGCCGGTAACTAACTGCTGGTGCAGTGCGGCCAGCGACTTGAACAGCTCAAATGCGCCTTCACGTGGCGGATCGACCAGCCATTTTTCTGCCGCACCGTCCCTGACCAGCATGGCCGGCGTCATCTCAAACAGGTTTCTTGCTACAAACTTCGTAGCAGCCAGCGCAGGACGCACGGTCGAAGCGGCTTTGTTTCTCTCATAGTTTTCGCGGGAACGGGCCACCAGCACCTCGCTGCCTTCAATGCCCAGCACTTCGCGCGCCTGGGTGGCCAGCGGCAGCGTGAAATTGCCCAGTCCGCAAAACCAGTCAATCACCCGCTCGCTCGGCTGCACGTCGAGCAGGCGCAGCGCACGCGACACCAGCACCTGGTTGATGTGCGGATTGACCTGGGTGAAATCGGTCGGCTTGAAGGGCATGGTGACGCCGAACTCGGGCAGGCCGTAGCTCAGTTCCTCTACCTGCTCATCGAGCAGCCTGACAGTGTCCAGGCCGCCGGACTGAACCCACCACTGCAAGCCCGGATTTTCTGCCGCAAAGGCGCGCAGCCGGGCCAGATCGCCTTCGCTGAGCGGCTCCATGTGCCGCAGCACCATGGCCGTGACCTCATCGCCGCAGGCCAGTTCGATCTGCGGAATGGTTTCCCTGGCGTCCATGCTGCTGATCAGCCCGCGCAGGGGCAGCAGCATGTCGCTCACATGGCGCGGCACCACATGGCATTCGCTCATGTCGGCCACATAGCCGCTCTTGCGTTCATGAAAACCGACCAGCACGGTGCCTTTCTTGCGCACATAGCGCACCGACAGGCGGGCGCGGTAGCGGTAATGCCAGGCCGGCCCTTCAATCGGCCTGAGCAGGTTGTCGGCCTTGACCTTGCCGATGAAGCGCAGGTTGTCCTCGAGCACGCGCTGCTTGACAGCCACCTGCGCGCCGATGTGCAGATGCTGCATCTTGCAGCCGCCGCAAGCACCGGTATGCATGCCGAAGTGCGGACAGGCCGGGCGCACGCGCTGCGACGACTCGTGGTAAATCGCTGTCAGCGTGGCTTTTTCAAAGCTGCTTTTCTTGCGGTAAACATTGGCGGTCACCTGCTCGAAAGGCAGTGCGCCCTCAATGAACACGACCTTGCCATCGGCTCGGTGGGCAATGCCCTGCGCCTCGATGTCGAGCGACTCCACAGTGAGTAAATCAATCGGATAGTCGGTCGGCGCGGGCTGCGGCTGTTTCTGGGTTTCTTCGATCATGCCCAATTGTCTCAGGCCGCAAGCGCCTGTCTCTTCAAATCCAGGGGGCGAGCCGGTTTAAAAACCGTCACGGCATTAAAAAAAGGAGCCCGGCACCAGGGCAGGACTCCTTTTTCACATCAGCAGCAAAGGCTTACTTGGCTGGCAGGTATTTGGCCGGATCGACCGGTTTGCCCTGACGGCGGATTTCAAAATGCAGCTTGACCTTCTCGGAATCGCTGTTGCCCATTTCGGCAATCTTCTGGCCTTTCTTGACGGTCTGGTCTTCCTTGACCAGCAAGGTCTTGTTGTGCGCATAGGCCGTCAGGAAGGTGTTGTTGTGCTTCAGGATGATCAGGTTGCCGTAACCCCGCAAGCCGGCGCCGGAATACACCACGCGACCATCGGCAGAAGCCACCACGGCATCGCCGGCCTTGCCTGAAATATCAAGACCCTTGTTTTTGGCCTCGTCAAAACCGGCAACCAGCGTGCCCTGGGCCGGCCAGATCCAGCCGACATCTTCATCACTGCCTGAGGAGGCCGCCGGCGCAGAGCCATTGACCGGGGCCGAAGCGGGCCGCGCAACGCTGGCAGACTGGACCGGTGCCGCGGCGATCGAACCGTTGGCAACAGGCCGGCTGACCACGGGGCTGTCGCTGGCAGGCGGGATCACCCGCAGCACCTGGCCGACTTCGATCAGGTTAGGGTTTTCAAGACTGTTCCAGCGGGCAATGTCGCGCCAGTTCTGGCCGTTTTCCAGGCCGATACGAATCATGGTGTCGCCAGGCTTGACCATGTAATAACCGGGTTTGCCCGCATTCTCGGCGCCAGGCAAGGGCTTGACATCGGTCGAGGCCGGACGCGACATGCCGATGCCACGGTCTTCCACGGGCGCATTGCCCAAAGTGCGTGAACCGCAGCCGACAGCCAGCAACAGGGCTGCAGACAGGGCGCAGGGCAGCGCCAGCCTGGAAGTCCAGTGGGTGCGGTGCCGGGTTGGCGAGGCAGAAAGTGGTTCCATCATGTTCGACGGTGTGTTTTTACGCATTGATTCTTTCATCCTTAATCCTGGACTGATGCTGGCCGGCCATTGGCAGGCCCAAGCTCAGCCTACTCCGGATTTTAAGGGGACAAAGTGCACCGCCTCCAGTAAAGTCTGCCGGATACCCTGGGGAGTTTTGTCAATCACGACCAGCGCCTGGGCACCGCTGCCATCCTGAAGCGGTGCCACCAGGCGCCCGCCCATGGCCAGTTGTTCTATCCAGGCCGCAGGAATGGCTTCACCGCCGGCGGCGGCAATGATGGCGGCATAGGGCGCCCCCTTGGCAAAACCGGCCATGCCATCGCCAAACAGCAGATGCACATTGGCCAGGCGCAGGGTGCGCAGATTCTCACGGGCTTTTTCATGCAGGCCGCGCAGCCGCTCGATGCTGTAGACCTCAAAAGCCAGATGGCTGAGGACCGCCGCCTGGTAGCCGCACCCGGTGCCAATTTCAAGCACCCGCCCCAGCTTGCCGCTGGCGTCATGCACGCCCTGCTGCAGCAACTCCAGCATGCGCGCCACGACATTGGGCTTGGAGATGGTCTGGCCAAAACCAATCGGCAGGCTGGTGTCTTCGTAAGCCATATTGGCCAGTGCGGTATCGACAAAATGGTGGCGCTGCACGGCCCGCATGGCCGCCAGCACCTGCGTATCGAGAACGCCCTGCTCGGCCAGCCGGTGCACCATGCGCGCACGCACCGCCCAGTCCAGCCCGAGACCGTCCGAGGCGCTGGCCTGGAACGGCTTTTTTTGATCACTCTGGCCTGCAGGACTTGTCGAGCGTGCGGCTGCAGCGACTGATTTGGTCGCAAAAGGGTTGCCCTTGTCGGGATTGAGGCGCACCGGAAATGCCGGACGGGTGCCAGCAGAAGACGCTTTACCGATGGAGTCAAAAGGCCAGTTTGAGGGTGTCTTCATGCCAATACCCTTTCAGTGCCTGTGGGTCAGCTTGGCTGCGGTCTGCGCCCAGTAAGGCAGCCTTTCATGATCCGTCAGATCCACCTGCAGCGGCGTGATGGAAACAAAACCATGCGTGGTGGCATGAAAGTCGGTGCCCTCGCCGGCTTCCTTGGCCGGCCCGGCTCCGCCTATCCAGTACATGGTTTCACCGCGCGGGCTGGTCTGCATGATGACGCGCTCGGCCGAATGGCGGCGCCCCAGCCTGACCACCTTGAAGCCCTCAACCTGTCCGGCGGGCAAATTGGGAATGTTCACATTGAGCAGCCAGGGCGGAACGGTCGGCTGCGCGCCTTCGGCCACGGCCTCCAGCGAAGGGATCAGCTGCTTCACCAGATTGCGCGCCTGCTGTGCCGCAACGTCGATAAAAGCCCAGCCTTTTTCGGTCTGAGAAAACGCGATGGCCGGAATGCCAAAGAGATAACCCTCCATGGCCGCGCCGACCGTGCCGGAATAAATCGTGTCGTCGCCCATGTTGGCGCCGTTGTTGATACCCGACACCACCAGGTCCGGCCGGTAACCCAGCAGGCCGGTCAGGGCAATATGCACACAGTCGGCAGGCGTTCCGTTGATGTAGCGAAAACCGTTGGCGGCCGTCTGCACGTACATCGGCGAATGCAGCGTCAGGGCGTTTGACTTGGCGCTGTTGTTGTGCTCGGGCGCCACCACCTCGACATCGGCGATGGTTTTAAGTGCTTCGTACAAGGCAACGATGCCGCTGGCCTGGTAACCATCGTCATTGCAGATCAGTATTTTCATGCAGGGATTCTACGGTCACGGCCGGGACCGAGGGCACGGGTTTTCAGGGGTTGCACGGTTCGGAATATGCCAGCGTGGCGCAGGCGATCGGTGACGGCGTGGGCGGTTTTGCCAGAAATGAGCCCGAGGCCAGCGCCATGGCCAAGCGCAAGCAGGCCTATACCCACATGGGATCACGCGGCATGAAAGGCAAGCGTCAGGCGACGGCCGGGTTGGCGGAAAAATGCTTCAGGTAACGCGTCGGCAAATCGGCAACACGCATCATCATGGGCAGGTCGGCCGAATTGAAGTCCGGATCCCAGGGCCGTTGCACCCAGCACCCGGGCGCCCAGGCGGAGATAGCCCTTGATAAAAAAGCCCCCACAAAGGAGCTTGGAAAAAGCTTGAAACATCAGTTCGCAGCGGGCTGTGAGACCGCATCCCCGTGCCGGACTGAGGCCGGCAGAGCGACCAGAATCCCCTCCAGCCACGGCCGCGTGCCGGCCTTGAAACGCAGGCCGCCGGGACTGCTGGCCATGGCCTGCGCGGTGCAGCGCAGAATGCGCAGGCGCTGCTGGTCGAGGTCGTGAAGGATGGCGCTGGCTGCATGGCCAAGGCCTTTTTTGGGCTCACCCGTCAGGTTCAAATCCATTGCGTACTCCATCATTCGGTAATGACGGAATTTTGAGGGCCCGGGGTGACGGGGCCGTGTCAGTTCAATGGCAGTTGTGTGACAGGGCCTACAGCGTGCGCTGGTTCACCCGTTTTGACAGCGCTTCTGCGTTTTCGCGGCGCTCGCTGTAGCGCTCCACCAGCCAGGGCGACAGGTCGCGGGTGAGCAAGGTGAACTTGACGAGTTCTTCCATCACATCGACCACCCGGTCGTAATAGGCCGAGGGTTTCATGCGGCCGGCTTCGTCAAATTCCAGGAAGGCCTTGGCGACCGACGACTGGTTGGGAATGGTCAGCATGCGCATCCAGCGGCCCAGCACCCGAAGCTGGTTGACGGCATTGAAGGACTGCGAGCCGCCCGAGACCTGCATCAAGGCCAGCGTCTTGCCCTGGGTCGGGCGGACCGCGCCCTGGACCAGCGGAATCCAGTCGATTTGCGCCTTCATGATGCCGCTCATGGCACCGTGGCGCTCGGGCGAGGTCCAGACCATGCCCTCTGCCCATTGCGCCAGTTGCCGAAGTTCCTGCACCTTGGGATGCGAGTCGGGCGCGTCGTCGGGCAGCGGCAGGCCGCTCGGGTCAAAGGTTTTCGTCTCGGCGCCCATGGCCTGCAGCAGCCGCGCCGCCTCTTCGCTGACCAGCCGGCTGTAGGAGCGTTCGCGCACCGAGCCATAGAGCAGCAGGATGCGCGGCGCGTGCGTGCTGGGCTTGTGCGCTGGCAAACGCTCTTTGGCAGGCGCCTGAAACAGTGCTGCGTCAATATTCGGCAGATCGGGCGAAAGAGGTTCAAAGGCCGGCAACACGCTCTCCCTGTTCATTGATGACCGGCTCGCCGTCTTCCTTGCTGAAAGCGGCGCGCTGCGGCAGCGGCAGGATGTCGAGCACGGCTTCGGACGGGCGGCACAGGCGCGTTCCCAGCTTTGTCGCCACGATGGGCCGGTTGATCAGGATCGGATCGGCCAGCATGGCATCGATCAGCGCGTCATCTCCGAGCGCCGGATTGTCCAGCGCAAGCTCGTCATACAGCTTTTCCTTGCGCCGCATCACGTCCCGGACCGGAATAGCCATCCGGGCAATCAGTTCGACCAGCTTTTCGCGCGTGGGCGGCGTCTTCAGGTATTCGATGACTTCGGGCTCGACGCCGGTGTTGCGGATCAGCGCCAGCGTATTGCGCGAGGTGCCGCATTTCGGGTTGTGATAGATCGTCACCAAGGACATGTAGAGTTTCTCCAGTTAAATTTTTCACCCTTGCCTGATGGCCCAAGGCTTCAATCCTATATTTCAATTATAGTTGAACCATGGAAACAATTACCACACCATCCTTCACGTCACTGGACGAGTCCTCCGCCGTCAAGGCCCTGGCAGCGCTGGCCCAGGCCCAGCGCCTGCGGGCTTTCCGGGCGCTGGTGGTGGCCGGCCCCGGCGGGCTGACGCCCGGCGTGATGGCCGAACAACTGACCGTGGCGCCGAGCGCGCTGTCGTTTCACCTCAAAGAGCTGGCGCATTCAGGCCTGGTCAGCAGCGAGCCGCGCGGCCGCCACCTGATATACCGGGCCAACATCGCGCACATGAATGCGCTGCTGGCCTACCTGACCGAGCATTGCTGCGAAGGCCTGGCGTGCAGCCCGAATGCAGCGGCAGTTTGTTGAAATTTAATGCCATTTCTCCCTCCAGCCCACTACCGGCGGGCGCAAGAAACTATTAATTCCATAGCACCCCATCCTTCACGACCCAAGCCCATCACCATGCCCGAACGCCCGCTCAACGTTTTATATCCTGTGCACCAACAACTCGGGCCCGCAGCATTCTCACAAGAAACAAACTATAAATCCCCGCGCTTCATAACGAAAAGTAATATTTTCTTCATGAACGCCTGCCCTGCGCGCGGGGTTGGGATGCTGAGAATTACCCAAAAAACAACAAAAGGACTTTTGTGCTTGTCGCCCTGTTGATATTTATCGCCACCCTCACCCTGGTCATCTGGCAACCCCGCGGCCTGGGCATCGGCTGGAGTGCCTCGCTGGGCGCCACGGTCGCCCTGCTGTCGGGCGTGGTCCAGCTCAGCGATATCCCCGTCGTCTGGCACATCGTGTGGAATGCCACGGCCACCTTCATTGCCATCATCATCATCAGCCTGCTGCTCGACGAGGCCGGCTTTTTTGAGTGGGCGGCGCTGCATGTGGCGCGCTGGGGCGGCGGCAGCGGCCGGCGGCTGTTTGCCCTCATCGTGCTGCTGGGCGCGGCCGTGTCGGCGCTGTTTGCCAATGACGGCGCGGCGCTCATCCTCACGCCCATCGTCATGGCGATGCTGCTGGCGCTGGGCTTTAGCGCCGGGGCGACGCTGGCGTTTGTCATGGCGGCGGGATTTATTGCCGACACGGCGAGCTTGCCGCTGGTGGTGTCCAACCTGGTCAACATCGTCTCCAGCGACTTTTTCAACATCGGTTTCCAGCGCTATGCGTCAGTGATGGCTTGGGTCGATC
>JBDSZF010000056.1:0-3549 GCA_039925285.1 Polaromonas sp. | reverse complement strand
GCATCCTGCTCTACAACAGCCGCGCCCGGCTGCAGTTCCGCGCCCTGTCGCAGGCGCCCACGCTGGCCCAGGGGGCGGAGCTGATGGGCATAGGCCGCTCGATTTACGCCGTGTTCGACCGCCAGCTGGTCGCGCATGCGCTGGAGACCATTCACCAGCGCCTGCGCCGGGGCGCGGCCAGCCCGTCGGCCCAGTTCGTGACCACGACGCCCTCTGGCCAGCTGCTGCGGGTGCAGATGGCGCCAGTGCGCAGCGAAGCGTCCAGCGCTGAGCCGGGCGGCGGAATCAGCGGCTTTGTGCTGATGCTGGACAACGTGACGCAGCGCTTCGAGGAAGAGACCCTGCGCGACCAGCTGCTGCATGGCCTGACCGAGGGCAGCCGCTCGTCGCTGGCCAGCATGCAGGCGGCGGTGGACATGCTCGGTTACGCCGACCTGGAGCCCGACATGCGCGAACGCTTCCTGGGCGTGGTGCGCGAGGAAGTCGCCGCCATGAGCCAGCGCATCACCGACCTGATGCAGCGCTCGACCCAGGGGCTCAAGACCCGCTGGCCGCTGGAGGAAATGCTGGGCACCGACTTCGTGAGCGCAGCGCAGCGCCAGATCGAAAGCCATTGCCAGCGCGCCGTGACGGTCGAGGGCGCGGATGCCAGCTTGTGGCTCAAGGTCGAAAGCTTCACGCTGCTGCAGGCGCTGACCTACCTGGCCGGCCGGCTGGTCGATGAATTCGATGTGAAGTTCTTTCAACTGCGGCTGCAGCAGGCGGGCCCGCGCGCGCAGCTCGACCTGATCTGGTCCGGCCAGGTGATGAGCACCGAAACCGTCATGGCCTGGGAAATGGAGCCGATGCGCATCGGCACGCAAAGCACGCCGCTGACGGTGCGCGATGTGGTCGAGCGCCACGGCGGCGAGATGTGGTTTGAACGCGAGCGGGTGCGGCAGCAGGCTTTTTTCCGCTTTTTGCTGCCGCTGGCGAGCGAGCAGGAACAGCTCGAAGCCGCGCAGATCATGCACAACGAGAGCCGGCCCGAATACTACGATTTTGATCTGTTCCAGGTCACCGGGCAGGCCAGCGCGCTCGACGACCAGCCGCTGTCATCGCTGTCCTTCACCGTGTTCGACACCGAAACCACCGGGCTCAATCCGTCGGACGGCGACGAAATCATCCAGATCGGCGCGGCGCGCATCGTCAACGGCAAGCTGCTGCGGCAGGAGTCGTTCGAGCAGCTGGTGGACCCGGGCCGGCTGATTTCCGCCGCATCGATTCCGATTCACGGCATCACGCAGGACATGGTTCGCGGCAAGCCTGGCATTGCCGAGGTGCTGCCCGCCTTCCATGCGTTTGCGCAGGACACCGTGCTGGTGGCGCACAACGCGGCTTTTGACATGAAGTTTTTGCAGTTGCAGGAAGCCCGCACCGGCGTGGCCTTTCACCAGCCGGTGCTCGACACGCTGCTGCTGTCGGCCGTGGTGCATCCGAATCAGGAATCGCACCGGCTCGAAGCCATTGCCGAGCGTTTCAACATCACCGTGCTGGGCCGGCACACCGCGCTGGGCGATGCGATGGTGACCGCCGAAGTGCTGCTGCGCTTGCTGCCGCTGCTGCAGGCGATGGGGATTCACACGCTACGGCAGGCGCGCGAGGCGGCGCAGGCGACCTACTATGCGCGGCTCAAGTATTGACTGCGGCAAGGGTCGCTTGCGTGGGTCGCTATTGGATTCATGGTGGGTTTGGCTCTTCTGGGTTTTGCTGGCCGGGCGACTCCCGGTCAGCCCAAGCCTGCAAAGTGAACCCGCTACCAATTGATCAGCGACTTTCAAGACTTCAAGACCGCTGGCATGTCCAGCTGCCGTCCTTGCCGCTATGCTTGATCTGAACAAAAGACAGCAAGCCCATGAAACACATCACGGTTTATTTCGACTTCATCTCTCCCTACGCCTACCTGGCGTTTGAAGCCCTGCCCGAAGCCCTGATGGGCGTGAGCTACAGCGTCAGCTACACGCCGGTGCTGTTGGCCGGGATGCTCAGGCACCACGGCCAGCTGGGTCCGGCCGAGATTGCGCCCAAGCGCGACTGGACTTACCGCCAGGTGCTGTGGCTGGCGCACAGCCGGGGCATTGCGCTGGCGCTGCCCGCCAGCCATCCGTTCAACCCCCTGTCCTTGTTGCGGCTGGCGCTGGCCTGCAGTTCCGAGGCCACGCCGGATGCGCCCAACCGCTATGTCTGCGAAACCATTTTTCGCCATGTCTGGCGCGGCGGTGCCGAAGCCACCGATGCGCAACGGCTGGAAGCGCTGGCGCTGCAGCTGGGACCGCAGCGTGATCTGGACAGCGAGACGCTCAAGGCGCAGCTCAAAATGAATACCGGCAACGCCATCGCGCAGGGCGTTTTCGGGGTTCCCGCTTTCGTCGTTGACGACAAGCTTTTCTGGGGTCTCGATGCGCTACCGATGCTGCGCGATTACCTGCTGGGCGGCCTCTGGTTTGACGGGCCGGACTGGAATGGCATCAAGGCGATTTCTTCAGGCACCGCCCGTCGTCGCCCGGGTTATCCCTGATGCGCGTCACCTGCTGAAAAGTTTCCCGGGGGTTAGTACTTAAGCCGTCAGTCCGGCGTCAGTTCAGTGAAAGGCCTTGTTATTTTCACGTCAGAGTTGCGACAGCCGTATCCAAAATACTACAGAGGGCTTGCGAAGCGGAGGCCTTGTGGTTTTGGAGACATAACAATGATGACAAGAGCCGTCGACAACAGACCCCTGTCCGCGCAGCAGAAAAAGGTGATCTTCGCCTCGTCGCTGGGAACGGTTTTCGAGTGGTACGACTTTTATCTGTATGGCTCGCTGGCTACCATCATGGCCAGGCAGTTTTTCAGCGGACTGGATGCGGGATCGGCCTTTATTTTTGCGCTGCTGGCTTTTGCCGCCGGTTTCATCGTGCGGCCTTTTGGCGCGCTGATGTTCGGCCGCCTGGGCGACATGATTGGCCGCAAGTACACCTTCCTGATCACCATCGTCATCATGGGTCTGTCCACCTTCATTGTGGGCCTGTTGCCTGGCTACGCCTCGATTGGCGTTGCGTCGCCGGTGATCCTGATTGCCCTGCGCATGCTGCAGGGCCTGGCGCTGGGGGGCGAGTATGGCGGCGCTGCGGTTTATGTGGCTGAGCATGCGCCGCAGCATCAACGCGGTGCCTGCACTTCCTGGATCCAGACGACGGCCACTCTGGGCCTGTTGCTGAGCCTGATGGTCATCCTGGGGGTACGAAGCGTTATCGGCGAAGCCGCTTTTGCCGACTGGGGCTGGCGTATTCCGTTTCTGGTCTCGATCCTGCTGCTGGGCGTATCCGTGTACATCCGCGTGTCGATGAACGAGTCGCCGGCTTTCCAGAAAATGAAGGCGCAAGGCCGGACCTCCAAAGCACCCCTGTCCGAGTCTTTCGGCCAGTGGAAGAACCTGAAGATCGTGATCCTGGCCCTGATCGGCCTGACTGCCGGCCAGGCCGTGGTCTGGTATTCGGGCCAGTTCTATGCGCTGTTTTTCCTGACGGAAGC
>JBDSZF010000055.1:0-8463 GCA_039925285.1 Polaromonas sp. | reverse complement strand
TCACCGCCTCCCATTCGCCGGTGAACGATTTCCAGCGCTTGTTGGCGACGTCCTCGGACAGGATGCCGAGCGCCAGCGTCAGGTGGTCGTCCGACAGCAGCCAGCGCAGCTGCGTTTCCTTTTGCTGCACGAACTCGTTGAAATCCTGCTTGCGAGGCTCGTCGATGAAGCCCGAGGCCGGCTGCCAGTGGTTGAAGCGCAGCTGCAGCGCCGCCTGCCGGGCAAAGCTGTAGGTCAAATATTCGCTGATCTCCTCTTCGGGAATCGCCAGCCGCTTGATGCCGAAGGCCAGAAAGCGCTTGGAGCGCTCCGGCATGCGGCCCTGCGGCGCGGTCTCGGGCGAGCCGTCGCCGTTTTCGGCGTTCTCCATGCGGCCGAGCGACGCCCAGTTGACGTTGTTGACCGCGACGATTTTCTGGTACAGAAAATCGGCGACGATGCCCGGCAAATCGCGGTCCACATCGACCGTCAGCCCGTTCTCGTTCTCGTTGCTGAAGACGAAGCAGCCGTTGAACGGGTCGCTCAGCGTGAGCCGCTGCTTGACGCCGCTCACGTCGTAAGGCTGGTAGCTGCCGACCGACATGGCGTTGAGCTCGGTCAGCGCGGCAAAGCCGTTGGCGTGGTAGTTGCCCGTGTCCCAGTTGGGGTGCGGGTAGGCGTCGGGCAGCAGCGCGTAAATCAGGATGCGAAAGCGCCGTGAATCGGGGTAGAGGTCGCGCAGCTGCGCCACCGCATCGATCACGCTGCCGCTGCCGGTGCCGCCGGCCAGCCCCAGCACGATGTGAAAGGTCACGTCCGTCTCGCCGCTTTGCTGCAGCAGCTTGACCTGCGTCTGCACCTGTTCGCGGTAGTTGCCCGCCTTGCAGGCAAACAAGAAGCGCCCGAGCCGGCGCTTCTGGCCGCCCAGCGTGGCGCCGACGATGCTGTTCAAGATGTCGCGCCACTCCTGCGGGCTGCCCAGCCAGTGCTTGAGGCCCGGATAGCTGTCGAGGTTGTCGAGCCGCGAGCTCAGGTTGGCGTCGGTGATCAGCAGCTGGCTGGCCTTGGGCAGCTGCACCGACGTGCCCAGCGTCTTCCAGCTCGGGTCGTCCATCGCCATCATTTCACTGGAGGAATCGACGTACAGGTAGCCAATGCCCACGTCAGGAATCGGGCTGCCGTGGAATTCCTGGTACAGGCTCTTGCGCAGGGCGCGGATGATTTTGCCTCCCGTGCCGCCCAGCCCGATGATGAAGTGATTCATGTGCAGCCAACTCCTTGTTCTTATGGAGAAAATAAGAATTATGACTCACGCCCCTGCGCCACCGGGGATCAGGAAAGCGCTTTATTGACTATTAATTTGATAGCATCTTATTCCCGTCCAGCATGCGATAGAAGCTGATTCACTTAAAAATCCCAAAAAAAATTGGCCTGCGCGCTTGCCAAGCGATGAACCCCGAATGCAGCAGTTTTCTGAGCCATCAGAAAACTTCAGGCGGCTGATTTCTGGCTGCAAAGCAGAGTCGCAGCGAGGAAATGTCCACAAAGTTTACGTTTGCAAGGATTGAAATGAGTCTGAAGGATATGCAAAAGGTCATCGAAAACAACTACAGCAACATGTCTTTGCTGTCGAACAAATACCTAACGCCGTGCGTCGATGCCATGCAAGACTCTGCCCAACTTAACTTCTTAAGCGGTGGACCGAGAAAGTCCAAAGCAAGTATGCCAGTCCAGGTTGGCACTGCATGAAATCCAACGTCGGCGGCATGGACCGCATCCTTCGCATCGTCATCGGTCTGGTCTTGATCGCAATGGCTGCTACCGCTACCGTCGGCTTGTGGGGCTGGATTGGCATCGTGCCGCTGGCTACCGGCCTGATCGGCTGGTGCCCGCCCTATGTCCTGCTGGGCGGGAACACCTGCTCGATGAAAAACCGGACCTGCGCTTTTCGCCCCGCCACGGGGCATCGCGTGGGCCCAAGCGCCAGCGTGCCGGAAAGCCTAAAATCTCTTCGTGAAATCCCAAAACATCCTGAACGCCGACCTGCATTGCCACTCCGTCATTTCCGACGGCACCCTGACCCCTGAAGCACTGGCGGAGCGCGCCAAAAACAATGGCGTCGAGTTGTGGGCGCTGACCGACCATGACGAAATCGGCGGCCAGCACCGGGCCGCCGCAGCGGCCAGGGCGCAAGGAATGGCCTACCTGACCGGTACCGAGATTTCCGTGACCTTTGCCGGCGAAACCGTTCACATCGTGGGCCTGGGCTTCGATCCTGACGATGCCGCCCTGAAGCTGGGCCTGTACAACACGCGCGGCGGCCGTGAGCAGCGGGCCCTGGAAATGTCCGATTCGCTGGCCAAGGTGGGCATCCATGGCGCTTTTGAAGGGGCGCTGAAATTTGTCGGCAACCCGGAGCTGATTTCCCGCACCCACTTTGCCCGCTTCCTGGTGGAGTCCGGCGTCTGCAAGGAAACCAACGAGGTCTTCCGCAAATACCTGACTGAAGGCAAACCCGGCTATGTGCCGCACCGCTGGGCCAGCCTGCGCGATGCCGTCACCTGGATCACCCAGGCCCAGGGCATCGCGGTGATTGCACATCCTGGCCGCTACAACTTTTCGGCCAACGAGGAATATGCGCTGTTTACCGAGTTCAAGGCGCACGGCGGACGAGGTGTTGAAGTGGTCACCGGCAGCCATAGCAAAGCCGAATACCTTAAATATGCCGAAACCGCCAAGGAGTTCGGCCTGGCGGCCTCGCGCGGCAGCGACTTCCACAGTCCCGACGAAAGTCATACCGATCTGGGTGCCCTTCCCTTCCTGCCGGGCGACCTCACACCGGTATGGGAACTGCTGGCTGATCGCATTCAGGCATGATCGCCCATGTCAGAACCCCTCCCAACACGCTGGCGGGGATTGCACTTCTGGTGGCGGCCGTTGCCTGCTTTGCGGTACTGGACACCACCACCAAGATCATCACCCTGAGCGTTCCGGTGCTCATGGCGCTGTGGTTCCGGTTCGCCTTTCAGGCCATTGCCACCACGGTGGCCATGCTGCCCAGGCGCGGTTGGTCACTGCCGCCCACGCTTCACCCCAAGTTTCAGTGCCTGCGCGGCGTTCTCATGCTGACCACCAGCCTGCTGGCATTTTTCAGCCTCAAGTACATGCCGGTCGGCGAGTTCACGGCCATCGTCATGATCACGCCGCTGGTCATGACCATGCTGGCTTCGCTCACACTGGGCGAGCGTGTGTCCGTGTTGCGCTGGGCCCTGGTCATGGGCGGCTTTGCGGGCACGCTCATCATCATCCGCCCAGGCGGCGAGCGCTTTAGCTGGGCCATGCTGCTGCCGCTGGGTCTGGTCATTTCACATGCCTGGTTCCAGATTTTGACCAGCCGGCTGGCCCGCACCGAAGACCCGGTCACCCTGCACTTTTACACCGGCTGGATAGGCGCGCTGCTGGCCTCGCTGGCGCTGCCGTTTGTCTGGACCGGGCTCGATTCGTGGACGCTTTGGGCCGGCCTGGCGCTGATGGGCTTGATGGGAACCGTCGGCCACTTCATGATGATTCTGGCCTACGCGCGCGCACCCGTTTCAACCCTGACGCCCTTTCTCTACACCCAGATTGGCTTTGCCATGATAGGCGGCTGGCTGGTGTTTTCCCATGTGCCTGATGAGCTGTCGCTGCTCGGCATGGGCTTGATTGCGGTGTGCGGGGCGACAGGGGCATGGCTTGCCGTGCGCGAGAGTCGCGTCATCATTCAACCGGCTGAATCCTGAAAGGAAGGCCATGGCCCAGCTTTTTGAAGTCCATCCTGACAATCCTCCCGCACGCCTGCTCAAGCAGGCCGTGGAGCTGATTCAGCGCGGCGGGATTGCGGCCGTCCCGACGGATTCGAGTTATGCGCTGGTGTGCCAGGTCGATGACAAAGCCGCCGCCGACAGCCTGCGCCGCATCCGCGGAGTGGACGACAAGCACCACCTCACGCTGCTGTGCCGCGATTTGAGCGAGCTGTCCAACTATGCACGGGTGGACAACAAGCAGTTCCGCCTGATCAAAGCGGCGACGCCCGGCCCCTACACCTTCATTCTCGAAGCCAGCAAGGAAGTGCCGCGCCGCCTCAGCCATCCATCGCGCAAAACCATTGGCCTGCGCGTTCCCGACCACAAGACCCTGCAAGCCCTGCTGGAACTGCATGGCGGGCCCTTGCTGGCCACCACCCTGATTCCGCGTGGCGAAACCGAATCGCTCAGTGATGCGCAGGACATCACGGGTCAACTGGAGCGTGAACTGGCAGCCGTGATCGACGCAGGCGCCTGCCATAAAGAGCCGACTACCGTGATTGATCTGACGCCCATGGCGCACGGCGACGATGCGGTCGTGATCCGGCAAGGCCGTGGCGAACTGACTGCGCTCGGGTTGTAAGGCACTCACAGGCGCGTCTGAGACAATCCGGGCATGGACACTGCCAACCTGATTCAAACCATCACCCTTTATGCGCTTCCCGTGCTGTTCGCCATCACGGTGCATGAAGCCGCACATGGTTACGCTGCACGCCATTTCGGTGACAACACGGCTTATGTGGAGGGCCGGCTGACGCTGAACCCGCTCAAGCACATCGACCCGATCGGCACCATCGCCATGCCGCTGCTGCTTTACTTCGCGACCTCTGGCGCCTTTTTGTTCGGCTACGCCAAACCGGTCCCGGTCAACTTCGGCGCCCTGCGCAATCCCAAGCGCGACATGATCTGGGTCGCACTGGCCGGCCCTGCGTCCAATTTTGCCCAGGCCATTTTCTGGGCCTTGCTGCTGGTGGTGCTGGCGGCCATGAACGTGCAAGAGCCCTTCTTCGTCAAGATGGCGCAGGCCGGGATTCTGGTCAATCTGGTGATGTGGGCCTTGAACCTGTTCCCCTTGCCGCCGCTGGACGGTGGCCGTGTCCTGGTGGGCCTCCTGCCCTGGAAACAGGCGCAGTGGGTGGCGCGGATTGAGCCCTGGGGTTTCTTCATCGTGATGGGCCTGGTGCTTACCGGCGTGGTGGGCTCCTTGTGGCTGCGTCCGCTCATAAACCTAGGCTACGCCTTGATCAATATCCTGATTTCTCCCCTGGCACTCCTGCTGGGTTAGTTTTTACATTTTCAGTCGGCATCCTTCGCATGAATTCCACCTCCTCCTCATTACCGCAACGTTTCCTGACCGGCATCACCACCACCGGAACGCCGCACCTGGGCAATTTTGTCGGCTCCATCCGGCCCTCGGTGGCCGCAAGCCGTCTGCCCGGCGTGCAGAGCTTTTATTTCCTGGCCGACTACCACGCGTTGATCAAATGCGGTGACCCGGAGCGCATCCAGCGCTCGACGCTGGAAATCGCCGCCAGCTGGCTGGCCGCCGGCCTCGATCCTGAACGCGTGGTGTTCTACCGCCAGTCAGACATTCCGGAAATTACCGAGCTGACCTGGCTGCTGACCTGCGTCACCGGCAAAGGCGTTCTCAACCGCGCCCATGCCTACAAAGCCTCGGTCGATAAAAACGAAGCCGCCGGCCATGATCCCGATGCCGATGTCAGCGCCGGCCTGTTCATGTACCCGGTGCTCATGGGCGCCGACATTTTGCTGTTCAAGAGCCACAAGGTGCCGGTCGGGCGCGACCAGATCCAGCATATTGAAATGGCGCGCGACATGGCGCAGCGCTTCAACCACCTGTACGGCGAGCATCTCGTGCTGCCCGAAGCAGTGGTGGAAGAATCCGTCGCCCTGCTGCCCGGCCTGGACGGGCGCAAGATGAGCAAGAGCTACGACAACACGATTGCGCTTTTCACGCCGCGCGAACAGTTGCGCAAGCTGATCGCCGGCATCGTGACCGACTCGCGCGCACCGGACGAGCCCAAAGAGACCGAAGGTTCGGCCCTGTTCCAGATTTACCAGGCCTTTGCCAGCGAAGCCGAGACCGCCGCGCTGCGCCAGGCCTATGCCGACGGCATTGGCTGGGGCGATGCCAAGCAGATGTTGTTCGAGCGCATCGACCTGGAAGTCGCGCCGATGCGCGAGCGTTACCAGGAACTCCTCAGCCATCCTCAAAAAATCGAAACCCTGTTGCAGGCAGGCGCCGAGAAGGCGCGTGCAGTGGCCACGCCCTTCATGGCCGAACTGAGGCGTGCAGTGGGACTGCGCAACCTGGGATCTGCCGCCACGGTGGCCCCGAAAAGCAAGACAGTCAAGACGGCGGCGCCGGCGTTCAAGCAATACCGCGAAAAAGACGGCAGGTTCTATTTCAAGCTGCTCGATGCCGATGCGCGCTTGCTGCTGCAAAGCCACGGTTTTGATTCACCCAAAGACGCGGCACTCACCATTGCCGCGCTGCAAAAAGAGGGCTCTCTCGCATTGGCTGCGCTGCAGGACAAGCTGGAAACCGCGCCAGGCATTACGCCAGAAGAACTGGCTGAAGCACTGAAGTTTTTTGCGCCTTCAGAATCTCTCGCCTGAACCTGCGAGCTGCGCAGAAAGCAAAACGGCCGGTACTTGACCGGCCAGTTTGATTCAATGTCTTGAAAGAGTGGGATCAGAGCTTGTCGACAGCGTCCTTCAGGACTTCCTTGGCGTTGCCCAGGTTTTTCTGGGCTTTGCCTTCGACCTGCTTGACCAGGCCTTTCGCCTCTTGCTCGGGGCTGCCAATAACCTCGCCTGTCTTGGATTGAACCTTGCCTGCGGCTTCCTTGACGGCGCCCTTGACTTGATCGGTGTTCATGATGAATCCTTGTATTCGGGTTAGTGATGAATCCATCGTAATCAGCCCGGCTCGTCAGGAATAGCGGTGCATGACGCAAAGAGGCGTGGGTTCGGTCCTACAGCCACCTGACCTCGGCCGCCAGCAGATAGCCTGCGCCATACACCGTGCGAATGGTTGTCGGGTGCTGGGGGTCTGATTCAAGCTTGCGCCGCAGCCGGGAGACGCGGACATCCACACCGCGGTCAAGCGCCGAAAGATCACGCTCGCCGCACAGCTGTTCGCGGTCAAGAATCCGGTTGGGACGCTGCAAAAACTGCAGCAGCATGCGCGACTCTCCGGCGCTCAGCGTCCACTCCTGGCCACCCGGTGAAGACAGCAGATTGCAGTCGGCACGAAAGCGCCAGCCACCGAACTCGGCAAGTTGCGAACGCACTTCTGATGGCGTTGACGTGCCGTGGGTCTTTTCCCTGCGCCGCAAAATGCTGCGCACGCGGGCCACCAGTTCACGCGGTTCAAACGGCTTGACCACATAGTCATCGGCCCCCAGTTCCAGGCCCATGACGCGGTCGCTGAGGTAGCCGCGCCCGGTCAGCACCATCACGCCGCAGGCGTAGCGCGCCTGCAAATCACGCACGACGTCCATGCCATCGGCATCGGGCAGGCCCAGGTCCACGATGCACAGATCAGGCACGCGCACCAGCAGGAGGCGGCGCAGTTCCATGGCCGTGTGGCATTCTGCGGTTTCGAAACCAAACTCCCGCAGCGTGCTGCTCACCAGGCGGCAGATGTCGGGATCGTCGTCCAGAACATAGATGCAGCGCGGCCCTTCCGGCTGGCGAAACATGGCCGCACTCATGCCAGCAAGCCATCGAGCGCGTGCTGCAACTCGGTGGCGGTGAACGGTTTTTTCAGCAGCGGAAAATCCGTTTCAGCCTCGGCCGACGCCGAACTGCCGGCGGAGTAGCCGCTGATCAGCAAAGCCTTCACATGCGGCGCACGCTGGCTCGCGGCACTGCACAAGGCCAGTCCGTCCATGCCGCCGGGCATCACCAGGTCAGACACCAGGATGCCCACGGTGGGCACGCTGGCCAGCAGCAACAGGGCATCGGCCGCATGATCGGCTTCAATCACCGGATAACCCAGGCCCACGAGCTGCAGCCGGATCACGCGGCGCACATCGGGATCGTCTTCCACCAGCAACACCAGCGGGCGCTGCGCGCTGTGCCGGCCTGATCGGTGCTGCGTGCCCGGCGCTGCCGCAACAGCATCGCTCCTGCACGGCAACACCAGCGTGACCACACAGCCTTCGCCCAGCGCGCTCTGAATGCGAATGCCGCCGCCGGACTGCTTGGCAAAGCCATACACCATGGACAGCCCGAGGCCACTGCCCGAACCAAAGCGCTTGGTGGTGAAAAAGGGCTCGGAGGCGCGTGCCTGCGTGGCCGCGTCCATGCCGGTGCCCGTGTCGGACACCGTCAAGGCCACGTAGCGACCGGGCGCCACATCAAAATCCGCCACCTGCGCCAGGCCCAGCTGCACACAGCTTGCCCCAATCGTCAACTGGCCGCCATCGGGCATGGCGTCACGCGCATTGAGCGCGAGGTTGAGCAAGGCATTTTCAAGCTGCTGGGCATCGGTCATGGCATACACGGGATCATCCATCGGCGTGGTGGTCACGGTGATGTTCGCTGGCAAGGTGCGCTTGAGCAGGATCAGGGTCTCATTCACCAGGTCTGCCATGTTCACCGAGCGCAGCGA
>JBDSZF010000054.1:0-3716 GCA_039925285.1 Polaromonas sp. | reverse complement strand
CCAGTGCCAACGGATATACCACGGCACTGGTGCCGGCGTTGCCCACCAGCAAGGCGCCCAGCACCATGGTGGCGATCAGCGTCACTGCATAGGTCTCGAACAGGTCGGCCGCCATGCCGGCGCAGTCGCCGACGTTGTCGCCCACGTTGTCGGCAATCACCGCCGGGTTGCGCGGGTCGTCTTCGGGAATGCCGGCTTCGACTTTCCCCACCAGGTCGGCGCCCACGTCGGCGCCCTTGGTGAAAATGCCGCCGCCCAGGCGCGCAAAGATCGAGATCAGCGACGCGCCAAAGGCAAAGCCGATCAGCGGGTTGAGCAGGTCCGCCAGTTTGGCGGTCGGCGTGTAGTTGCCGTTGCCGACCAGGAACCAGAAAAAACTGCTCACGCCCAGCAGGCCCAGGCCGACCACCAGCATGCCGGTGATGGCGCCGCCGCGAAAGGCGACATCGAGCGCCGGGCCAATGCCGCGCGTGGCTGCCTGCGCGGTCCGCACATTGGCGCGCACCGAGACATTCATGCCGATAAAACCGCAGGCGCCCGACAGCAGCGCGCCGACGACGAAGCCGACAGCGGTCTTGCCGTCCAGAAAGACACCGATCAGCAGCGCCAGGATGACGCCCACGATGGCAATGGTTTTGTACTGCCGGGCCAGGTAGGCGGCAGCCCCTAGCTGGATGGCGGCCGAGATTTCCTGCATTCGCGCATTGCCTGCATCCTGCGAAAGAATCCAGTTGCGGGCCCAGAAGCCGTATCCCACGGCAATGAGTCCGCACACCAGCGCAAGAATGAGCGCGGCTGAGTGACCTGTCATAAATACCTCCAACGTTATTTTTTTGCTTTTAAGGGTGCCACGCAAGCGGACCCCCGCTGCGTTGCTTCCTCGTGGCTCGCGTGGAGGCGATGGGACGATTGGCCAACTGGAGAAATTAAACGCTAAAACAAGCGTCGTTGGCAACCCGTAAGGTCAGCTTCAGTAAAATGAGGGCAAACACTGTCCGTCTGGCTGGCTCATCTGGTTGCAGGATGGGCCAACATCGGGCAAGCCGAACGAGGCGATCTGGCAACCCGTTTCTGTTTATCAACCTCTTTCCAACAACCTAAAGCGACCATGTCCCTAGATAAAGTTTCTCCCGGCAAAAACGTTCCCGAGTCTTTCAACGTGATCATCGAAATCCCGATGAACGCTGACCCCGTGAAGTACGAGGTGGACAAGGAGTCCGGCGCGATTTTCGTCGACCGCTTCATGAGCACCGCCATGCACTACCCGTGCAACTATGGTTATGTGCCCCAGACCATCAGCGGCGACGGCGACCCGGTCGACGTGCTGGTGATCACGCCTTTCCCCCTGATTCCTGGCGTCGTGGTGCCTTGCCGCGCCATCGGCATCCTGAAGATGACCGACGAAGCCGGTGAAGACGGCAAGGTGCTGGCCGTGCCGACCGACAAGATCCTGTCGATCTACAGCCACTGGCAAAAGCCGGAAGACATGAACCCGTTGCGCCTGAAAACCATCGCCCATTTCTTTGAGCACTACAAAGACCTCGAAGCCAACAAATGGGTCAAGGTCCAGGGCTGGGAAGGCCCGGAGTCGGCTAAAAAGGAAATTACCGACGGCATCGCCAACTACAACAAAGCCAGCCAGGCTTGAGTCGCAGCGCAAATTGCCGATGTCTTAAAAATGACTGCAGGGCTGGTTTGCTATCGACAGCGTAGCCAATGCAGTCTTGCAGCTGTCAGGAAAAAAGCGTTTGCAGTTCAGTCTGCAGGCGCTTTTTTCATGGCTGAATGGAAATGGAATCAGTCCCTATCTGCTGTTGCGGATTCATCATGGAATAAGCTGCTTGCGTCCGCCCTGCAGGCGGCGTCACGGGTCTTGTTCGGCAGTAACCTTCACGCTTATCAACCAGTTTTTCACTATGCCCGATCAGCTTGACGCTCCCCTCGATCCTGAGGACCTTGACGATTTGACGCCGAGTTCCATCAACTTTCCTGTCGTTGGAATGGGTGCTTCTGCGGGTGGGCTGGAGGCCTTGCTGTGCTTTTTTGAGCACATGCCGGCCGGCAACGGCATGGCCTTTGTGGTCATTCTCCATCTGTCGCCCACGCATGAAAGCAATGTCGCCGAGATTTTGCAGCGGACCACCAACATGACGGTGATCCAGGTGGAGGAATCCACGGCGATCGAAGCCGACCATGTTTACGTCATACCACCGAGTCATGACCTCGAGATGAATGATGGCGAGCTGCTGCTGACAGACCCGACCCGGATCGGTGGCAAGCATGTGGCGGTTGATCTGTTTTTCCGGAGCCTGGCCCAGGTTCACCGGGAACGAGCGGTGGCCATCGTGATGTCGGGCACCGGTACAGACGGCGCTGCGGGGCTGGCCCGGGTCAAGGAGCGCGGCGGCATCACCCTGGCGCAACGCCCTGAGGATGCCCAGTATGACGGCATGCCCAAAGCCGCCATCGCGACCGGCATGGTCGATTTCGTTGCGAGCGCAGTGGAGATGCCGCAGCGTTTGGTTGATTTGTGGGCCAATGCCAGCCGCATCCGCCTGCCCAAAGACACCGATGCGTCGTTGAAAGTGATGGCCGCTGAAAGTGCGCAGACGGCCAGGCAGTCCGAAGAGGCGCTGCAGGACATCATGGCCTTGCTGCGCAGGTACTCGAAAAATGATTTCCGGCAGTACAAACGGGCCACCGTTCTGCGCCGCATCGAACGCCGGCTTCAGGTGAACGAACTGCCCGATTTGCCCGCTTACCGCGACTATATGCGCGCGCATCCCGAAGAAACCACGCCGCTCCTGCAGGACATGCTGATCAGCGTGACCAATTTCTTTCGCGACCACGATGCTTTTGAAGCGCTGGAGCGGGACGTATTGCCCAACTTGTTTGAAAATCGTTCGCCCGATGAGCCCTTGCGGGTGTGGGTAGCCGGTTGCGCGACTGGCGAGGAAGCCTACTCCGTCACCATGCTGCTGCGCGAGCAGATGGAGCTGCACCATTGCACTTGCGAATTGCAGGTTTTTGCGACCGACATTGACGAAAAGGCGATCAGCATTGGCCGCAGCGGCCTGTATCCGCCGTCCATCACGACCGATGTATCACCGGCACGGCTGCAGCAGTTTTTCATCCAGGAACAAGACCAGTACCGCGTCGTGAAACAGGTGCGCGAGAAAGTGCTGTTTGCCCTGCACAACGTGCTGCGCGATCCGCCCTTTTCACGGCTGGATCTGATCTGCTGCCGCAACCTGCTGATCTACCTGGACCGGGACGCCCAGAGCCGGGTGCTCGAGATGTTCCGCTTTGCGCTCAAGCCGGGAGGCTATTTGTTCCTCGGTACTTCCGAGTCGGCAGATGTCGCGCCCAGCCTTTTCACCCTGGTTGATAAAAAGAACCGCATTTACAAGACCAATCCGCATGCCCATGTGTTGCGCCACTTGCCGATAGCACTAGACCTGCCGCGCGAGCGTATTGCCCCCGTTTTGAAAAGCCAAAACCGGCTTGAGTCTTCTCCCTTGTCTTTTGCTGAACTTCACCGCAAGTTCATTGACCAGGTGGTCTTACCCAGTGTGCTGATCGATGCCGAGCACCATATCCTGCATCTGTCTGAAAACGTGGGCAAGTTTTTGCTGTTTGGCAGTGGCAAGCCTTCGCTGGATCTGCTTGGCAATGTGCCGCCCGAACTCAGGACGGAATTGCGCACCGCTCTTTTC
>JBDSZF010000053.1:0-2856 GCA_039925285.1 Polaromonas sp. | reverse complement strand
GGCACCCAGCGCCGCAGTTCGCTGCAGTCGGTCCGGTCGCGCAGCTGCAGCCGCAGGGCGTGGACGAAACCGATGGCGCGGTACAGCAGGCGCTGACGCGCTGCCTCGGCCTGGGGGGCCTGTCCGGGGTCGGCAGGCTGGATGAACCCCTGGCACTGGCGCGACAGCGAGCGGCAGCGCAGCACCAGTTCGCCCCACAGCTTGCGCCCTTCCCAGTAGCGGTCGTAGGCGGTGGAATTGCGAAAACCAAGAAAAATGGCCAGCGGCAAGGCCATCAGGGTGAACGGAATCGTCGTCAGCGTGATCTTGAGGGCAAAAAAGTTTCCATGTACCACCGTCACCACAATTGCGCTCAGCGTGTTGACCAGCAAGGTGAGGCGAATCCGCTTCAGGATCGAGCCGCGCACCACAAGGAAAAGCCGGATGCCGGAAGGCCGGTCTCGAACGATCATAAGAAAAAATGATTAAGGGAAAACCCTTATTTGACCATAGGGCCGCAACGAAAACCGCCGCGGTTCAGCATCAATCGCGCCTCAACTGAGCAGGCGCGACGATTTGGGAACATGGGCCATCAGGAACTCCATCTGATCGGCCAGGATGCGGCGGTTGCGCAAAATGAAGTCTTCCCACAGGCTGGGAACATAAGGCGTGTAGAGCAGCGGCATGTGGGCCTGCTCGGGGGTGCGGTTGCTTTTGCGGTGGTTGCAGGCGCGGCAGGCGGTGACCACATTCATCCAGCTGTCAACGCCGCGTTGCGCCAGCGGAATGATGTGCTCGCGCGTCAGGTCTTCTTCGCCCCCATGGCCGCCACAATAGGCACACAGGTTGCGGTCACGGATGAAAAGCTTGCTGTTGGTCAGACCCGGCACCAGTTCGAACGGGTTGATGCTGGGCACGCCCCTGGTGCCGATGATGCTGTTGACGTGGATGATCGACTGCTCGCCGCTGATGGCGTTGTGGCCGCCATGAAAAGTGGCAATGCGCGCACCCATCTCCCAGCGCACTTCATCGGCCGCGTAATGCAACACGGCCAGTTCAAGGCTGATCCAGGCCTGGGGCAGTCCCTGGGCTGAGAGTTTCAAGACCTTCAAAACGAACCTCCATCAACATGGAAACACGACATCGAACTGTCAACTGGCCAATATACAGCCAAATCGTGAAATCAGCATGAAAACGGACCCAACGACCCTCATGACCGGCCGCTATAAAAACGATAATTGGCTCCATGAAAATTTTCCGCGGCTACCACCATCCTCAGCTGGCGCCGCAGTGCGCGCTGACCATTGGCAATTTCGACGGCGTCCACCGGGGCCACCAGGCCATGCTGGCACTGCTGAAAAACGAGGCACAACACCGGGGCGTTCCCAGCTGTACCGTTACCTTTGAGCCGCATCCGCGTGACTATTTTGCGGCGCTCGCCCACAAACCCGAAATGGCGCCTGCACGCATTGCCACCTTGCGCGACAAGCTCGGCGAACTCGAGCAATGCGGCATCGACCAGTGCGTGATCCTGCCCTTCAATGCCCGCCTGGCGTCGCAAGCGCCTGAAGTGTTCATTCAGGAAGTGCTGCTCAAGGGCCTGGGCGCACGCTATGTCCTGGTCGGCGACGACTTCCGCTTTGGCGCCAGGCGCGCCGGCGACTACGCCATGCTGGACGCAGCCGGCGCGCAGCTGGGGTTTGACGTGGCGCGCATGAACAGCTACGAGGTCAGCAACACCAGGGTGTCCAGTTCGGCCGTGCGCGAAGCGCTGGCGCAGGGCGACATGGGCCGGGTGGCGACGCTGCTGGGCCGGCCCTACAGCATTTCCGGCCATGTGGTGCATGGGCGCAAGCTGGGCCGCGACCTGGGTTTTCGCACGCTCAACCTGCGGTTTGCGCACTGGAAACCGGCGGCCAGCGGGATTTTTGCGGTGCAGGTCCATGGCCTGGCGGAGCATTCACTGCCAGGGGTGGCCAATCTGGGCATCCGCCCCTCGCTCGATCCAGACGACGCCAACGGCGGCCGTGTGCTGCTGGAAACGCATTGCCTCGACTGGCCCGCCAGCCTGGGCGCGGAAGGGGCATACGGTAAAATCATCCACGTGGAACTGTTACATAAACTGCACGACGAATTGAAATACGACGGTCTGGAAAGCCTGAAAACAGGCATTGCCAAAGACTGTGATGATGCCCGGGCGTTTTTCGCCCAGTCGTTTTCCACCTCAATGCACCTTGAGACCACCCGCCAGACCACGCGCGACCGAATTTAAAGCCGCCCGCCAGTGCTGCGCTCTCCTTTCGACAGGCTCGGGGCGAACGGCTATTCCCCCCAAGTTCCGATCCGATTCCGTTCGGGCTGAGCCTGTCGAAGCTCCTTCCCGAATTGATCATGTCTGACACAAAAACCGATTACCGCAGCACCCTGAACCTGCCTGACACCCCGTTTCCCATGCGCGGCGACCTGCCCAGGCGCGAGGCCGGCTGGACCCAGCAATGGGAAGACCAGGGGGTTTACAAAAAACTGCGCGATGCGCGATGCGGTGCGCCCAAGTTCGTGCTGCATGACGGCCCGCCCTATGCCAATGGGCAGATCCACATTGGCCACGCCGTCAACAAGATCCTCAAAGACATGATCGTCAAGGCGCGTCAGCTCAAGGGGCTGGACGCGATCTACGTTCCGGGCTGGGACTGCCACGGCCTGCCGATTGAAAACGCGATTGAAAAGCTGCATGGCCGCAGCCTGCCACCCGACGAAGTGCAGGCCAAAAGCCGCGCCTTTGCGACCGAGCAGATCGCCGGCCAGATGGCCGACTTCAAGCGCCTGGGCGTTCTGGGCGAATGGGACAACCCCTACCGCACCATGGATTTCGCCAAC
>JBDSZF010000052.1:0-7412 GCA_039925285.1 Polaromonas sp. | reverse complement strand
AGCTTGTTGGCGCGCACATAAGCCAGCGCGGCATACCATTTGTAGTCCATCAGCCGCGCTTCCTGCTCCAGCGGCGCATCGGGCCAGCGGATATGCAGGCCGCCAGCCGGCATCTGGAAATCCTCGGGAATGATGATCTTCACGCGGTCCGGATCGACCGAGACCGAACTTGACGACTCCACCACTTCCTGGATGGTTTTCATGCCCGACCAGAGGCCCGAAAAGCGGCTCATGGCAAAGGCATGCAGGCCCATGTCGAGAATCTCCTGCACGCTGGACGGAAAGAACACCGGCAGGCCGCAGGCCTTGAAGATGTGGTCGCTCTGGTGCGGCGCGGTCGAGCTTTTGGACACATGGTCGTCGCCGGCAATCGCGATCACGCCGCCGTGCCTGGCCGTGCCGGCCATGTTGGCATGCTTGAACACATCCGAGCAGCGGTCCACGCCCGGGCCCTTGCCGTACCAGATGCCGAAAACGCCGTCGAACTTGTTGGTCTGCGGGTACAGGTCAAGCTGCTGGGAACCCCAGACGGCGGTGGCGCCGAGTTCCTCGTTCACGCCGGGCTGGAACACGATGTTTTGCGCCGCCAGGTGCTTTTTGGCCGCCCACAGCGCCTGGTCGTAGCCGCCCAGCGGCGAGCCGCGGTAGCCGCTGATGAAGCCTGCCGTGTTCAGGCCGGCGATGGCGTCGCGCGTGCGCTGCAGCATCGGCAGCCGCACCAGCGCCTGCACGCCGCTCATGAAGGCGCGGCCATGGTCGATGGAATATTTGTCGTCGAGCGTGACGGTTTCCAGCGCTTTGCGGATGTGCTCGGGCAGCGGTGCGTTCATGGTTTTGTTTCCGGTGTGTTGTCGTGACCCGCCTTGTGGGCAGGTGGTTTTGCCAGCATCGAGCCTGATCAGGCCCACGCTTTGACTTTAGGCAAAAGTGTATGTCGCGCCTTGTGATATGTCTTTGCTTTTTTTGCCTGATTTAGACAGGCTGGCGAAAGATTCTTGCTGCAAAATACGAAAAATGGAAACATTGGATAAGTTCGATATCGCCATCCTGAATGAGTTGCAATGCGAGGCGCGCCTGACCAACACCGAACTGGCGAGCCGCGTGGGCCTGTCGGCCGCGCCCTGCTGGCGGCGCGTGCGGGCGCTGGAGGAAGCCGGCTTCATCACCGGCTACCGGGCCGAGATCAACCGCCACAAGATCGGCCTGGGCGTGCTGGCCTTCGTGCGGCTCGATGCCGCGCGCAACAGCGGCGATGTGCTGCAGACGCTCGAAGAAGCGATCCGCAAAATCCCCGAAGTCATCAGCTGCCACTACATCAGCGGCACCGGCACCTTCGAGCTGCAGGTGGTCAGCCGCGACCTCAACAGCTTCAGCCAGTTTGCGCGCGACGTGCTGATCAACCTGCCCAACGTGAAGGATCTGCACACCAGTTTTTCGCTCGGCGAGGTCAAGGCCAGCAGCGCGCTGCCGCTCGGGCACCTGAGTCCTGTAACCGCCGGAAGTTCAATCAAATAAGTCTGTAGCGCATGATAGCCGTGCGCAAGCAGCTACTTATTCAATAGCAAACCAAACGAAAAAGCCCGGCCTCCGCACGAGACCGGGCAACCGGCTGGGCCGGGATAGGCGCTCTTTTTTAACTCAAGGCGCGCTGGTGCGCGGCCTCCCTCACGCCTTGGCCAGCTTCATCTGCGTCGGCTCGCCGGTCAGGTAGCCCACGGCGGCGCCGAACTTGTCCTTGTAGTTGGCCTTGATCAGCGGATCGAGCGTGGCCTTGACGACGCTATGGATGCTGCCCCAGTCGCCGGCATGCTGGAAGTTGCTCATGATGTAGGTCCAGCCATTGAGCTCGTCGACCGCATGCAGGCCGGTGGATTCGCCGCCGGCCGGAATCGACATGATGCGCGACAGCGTTTTCGTGTCGACGTGGTAGGCCCACAGGAAGTTGTTGACATGCTGGCTGCTGTCTTCGCCGATGAACAGCGTGCGCATTTTTTCCGAGAACTTCAGGTTGTCGGGGTTGGCGATCTTGTCGGGGTTGGCGGTGTTGCCCAGCGCGTCGGCGGCAATGTCCTCGCCGGCCAGCAGCGCCTTGGTGTCCACAGGCATCCATTCGCTGTTGATGGCAGCGCCCTTGTCGTCCTTCTGGCCGCCCTTGAGATTCAGTGCCATCACGGCGCCGGCCCCCAGCGCCTTGGCCACCGAGACGCCGTTGCCCGGTACGTTGGCGGCGTTGCCGGCGACCATGGAAGCCTGGATATTCTGCAATGCCGAATAGGCCACCTTGTCCTTGATGTTGACGGTGGTGCCTTCCATTTTGGTAAAGCCCAGGCTGGCGCCGACATAGGCAGCATAGCGGTGGGTTTCAAGGAATGCGGCAGCCTTCTCGTTGATGACCTGGACCCATTCGGTCTTGCCGTTCGAAGTCACTTTCCTGAACCTGGCGTCCAGCGGGTCGGTGCTTCGCACATCCATGATCCCGGCTGGCTTGATGCCGCCATCGACCAGCGCGCGGATTTCAGCGCTGGTGGCGCTGCCCAGCTTGATCCAGCTCAGCGCTGCGGCCGCATCGCCTGGCACGATGGAAAAGCCCGAACCGACCTTGGCGACGTACAGCGAACCGGCAGACAGGTCCTTTTCCTTGTCGGCGACAAACACGAAGTAGCCGCTATTGGTGGCATCGTCGCCCATCAACACGGTGCGGTTGTCAGGCATCACCTGCACCAGTTCATGCGAGATGCGGCCCATGCAGTAGTGTTTCTTGATGGAACCGGTGCCATCGGCGTTGACACTCACTTCAGGCATGTGGCCATAGTGGTAGGGATTGGCCGTGGTCGCGTCGCCGTACAGGTTCCTGCTGAAATCGTCCATGAAATTCTTGCTGCGCAGCGCAAAAGCGTCGGGCTCGTACTCCTCGCTCGACAGGTGCGTATTCCAGGGCGAGATGCTGGCGCCGCAGGTAATCCACAGGCCGTTGACCCCGGATGTATCGACGTTGTGGTATTTCACCAACGACAGCTTGCCGGTAGCGGGATTCTGGTCGAGCGTGAGCACAGCGATGGGTGAAGGCAGCTTGCCGTACATGCCCGTCGTGGCATCCTGGGCCAAGGTGGTGTACTCGAACTGGACCACGGCAAACACCGTGTTGCCGGTGACGCCATCGACCTTGGCAGCGGGCACGCTCAGCAGCGAGGTGCCATCGGGCGCATCAGAGAAAAACTGGCGCTCCTTGCCTGCCACCGTGGCATCCATGATGGGCTGGTTGTTGATGTCGTAGTAGCCGCCAGAAAGCGTCTTTCCGCCTTTGCCATCGGCCACCCTGTCGCCGGTAACAAAAAAGGGCTGGTAGGCCAGCTTGAAATCAAGCTTGCTGCTGTCGCTGAAGTTGACCGACATGAGCGAGCCGACGGTAGTGGTGGCCATGGCGGCGGCATTGGCCAGCGTGGGCGCGGGCATGGAGGAAAAACTGACGCCGCTCAGGGTCGCTGACGGGGCAATCGATGCAGCCACCGCATCGTCGCCACCGCCGCAGCCGGCCAGAAGAAGGCTTCCGGCAAAGGTGGACGACAGCGGCAGCATCGGTGCGCCCGCAAACAGTTGCAGCGCACGGCGGCGGGACAAGGTGGCAGCAGGCTTCATCGATTTCGCTCCGGGCAAATAGGCTGCGCGCGGCGAAAAGGGCCGGCGTCAGCGGGTTACATCACCCGCGTACTGTCGCCTGCGCATGTTTCAGCTTGATGACAGCCTGCGGTGAGCGGCCCGGATTCAGTCGCGCACGCAGCGCGCCGTCAAAGGCTGCTGCAGGTACTGCAGCACGGCCTCGCGCCCACCATCCCCCAGGCCGAACTCGGCACGCATTCGCGGGTTGCTGTAAACCGTCTGCGTGCCCTGGCCGCCGGCGTCGCGCAGCAGCACATCGTCGCCGCGTGCGCCTTTCAGCACGGCCGTGTTGTTGACAAATCTGACCGTGAACTGCATGTCTTGCCCGCACCGGTAAAGCGGCGCGCCAGAAGGCCCGCCGCTGCCCGTTCCGGCGCAGCCGGCCAGCATGGCGGCGCCTGCCAGCGCCATGACTGCCGCAATCCGTTTGCCTGTCTGTGTGTTCATTTGCCTGTTTTTCCGTGTTTATTTGGGCCAGAGCGCCCAGAGCCGCAGCGGCTGGTTGACGCGCGACGCCAGCAGGCCGGCATCGATGCCGGTGCCGGCAAAATAATCGGCCCGCACCGCGCCGACGATGGCGCTGCCGGTGTCCTGCGCCAGCACCAGCTTTTGCAGATTGGCCGCGCCGCCGCTCGACGCCAGCCAGACCGGCGTGCCGTAGGGAATGCTGCCGGGATCGACCGCAATCGACCGGCCCGGCGTCAGCGGCACGCCCTGCGCGCCCCTGGGGCCGAAAGCCGCATCGAAAGGGCTCAGCGGCTGCTCCTGGAAAAAGGTGTAGCGCGGGTTGCTCCAGAGCATTTGCTGCACGCGCTGCGGATTTTTCGAGGCCCAGGCCTTGGTCGACTCCACCCAGGGCGCGACCATGCGGCCTTCCCCCTGCTCCACCAGCCACTGGGTGACGCTGCGAAAAGGCTGCTCATTGGAGCCGGCATAAGCCACCCGGACAATGCGCTGGGAGCCGTCGGGCTCGGTGATGTTGAGCCTGCCCGAGCCCTGGATGTGCAGCGACATCACCTCGACCGGGTTGTCCACCCAGGCAATTTCACGGCCTCTCAATGCCGTACGCGCTTCAGGCAGGGTGTCGATTTCCTGGCGCGAAAACCACGGTTTGCGATTGCCCAGGCTGGCGGGCGGGCGGTATAGCGGCACCTCGTAGCCTGTGCCAGGCTGCCGGCTGGCCTTGAGCACGGGCTCGTAATAACTGGTGAGCAGGCCATCGGCCACGCCCTGATGGGTTTCGACCCGGTAAGGCTGCAGCCGGGCGACAATCCAGGCGCGCTGCTCCTGGCCCGAGGCAATGCTCAGGCGCCGGACTTCACCGCACAAAGGCGCAAACACCGGGCCGGGCCGCTCGCAGCTCTTGATCCAGGCGTTCCAGGCTTCAAACAGCGTGTCATCTTCAAACCCCGGCAACTCGGACCAGTGAACCGGCACCCAGCGGCTTTTGCCCTGCAGCCGGGGCGGTGGCAGCGGACCCTCGCCAGGGCGCGCGCCGGCCGGAGCTTGCGCGCCGCTTGGCGTGGACGCGGGCGGCAAAGGCACGCTGGTACAGGCGGCGAGCAGGCCCGCCATGGCGATAATCGACGCCTTGCGCCATGACGGCCCAGACCGCATCAGGTCTTCAATCACTTTCCAGGAACAGATCATGGCTTTACTTTTACTTGAAGCGCTGGGAGCGCTGCTGCTGCTGGTGTTCATTGTGTGGTGGACGATGTTTTCGGGCCGTAAAAATGGCGAACTGAAGGACGCATCGGCGCCTGCGGCAGCCGATGCGGAGAAAGACAGGAAATAAGCGCCGTCAGGCTATATATTTCGCAGCAGATTGGCCAGCTCGACCGCCGACTTGACGCCCATTTTCTCAAAAACCCGGGCCCGGTGGACTTCCACGGTGCGCACGCTGATGTCGAGCTGGTCAGCCACCAGCTTGTTGGGCAGGCCTTCAACGACCAGCCGCATCACATCACGCTCGCGTTCGGTCAGGCCATCGAGCTGTGTGCGCAGGCCGGTGGTTTCGCTGTGCAGGACCAGCGCAGCGGCGGACTGCCTGAGCGCCTGCTCGATCCGGTCCACCAGGGCATTGTCCGAAAAAGGCTTTTCAAAGAAATCAAAGGCGCCCCGCTTGACGGTATCGACGGCGGTCGGCACGTCGGCATGGCCGGTCAGGAAAATGACCGGCAGGGTCGGCAGCAGGCCGTAGGCAATCAGCTTTTCAAACATGGCCAGCCCGCTCAGCCCCCCCATTCGCACATCGAGCAGTACGCACGAAGGCGAGTGGACCTCGAAGCCGCGCGACACCCTGTCATCAAAGGCTTCGGCACTGGAGAACACCTCGCTGAGCAGGCGCCGCGAACGCAGCAGCCAGGCCAGCGCGTCGCGCACGCCGTTGTCGTCATCGACGATGTAGACGGTGGCATTGTGAATCGGTTCCATATCAAATTTCCTCAAGAGCGCTCTGCGCGGCGGCATCGGCCTGGCCTGTCGCTGCCACCGGCAAGGTAAAACTGAAAATAGTACCCTGCGGCGCCACGCTTTCATAGCCGAGAAAACCGCCATGCTGCTCAATCACGGTGCGGCACAGGCTCAAGCCCAGACCCATGCCTTCGGGCTTGGTGGTGAAGAAAGGCGTGAAAAGCTGCCTGGCGACCTCGTCGGAAATGCCTTCGCCCTGGTCCATCACCGAAAACTCGACCCATGGGCTGGGCGCGTTGGCGCTTGCCGGGCGGATGCGCAAGGTCAGCACTTTTTCAGGCGGCGCGGCCTCTGCCGCCTCATCGCTGCCCTGCATGGCCTGCATGCCGTTGCGCACCAGGTTGAGCAGCACCTGCTCGACCATGGTGCGGTCGCACAGCACGGGCGGACAGGCCTCATCGACCAGGCTGACCACCCGCACACTGAGTTTGCGCGCCTGCAGGGTGACCAGCGGCATGATGGCGTCCAGCAGGGCCCGAGGCTCGACCGCCTCACGCGCCCGCTCGCTGCGGCGCACAAAGTCATGAACGCTTTTGATCACCCTGCCAGCGCGCTCGGCCTGCTCCGCAATGCGGCGCATGGCGAGCTGCAGGTCATCCAGCAAGGGGGAATCCTCGTCGGCCGCGCGCTCGCCTTCGGCGTCCCCCTGCAAGAGATTGAGCGAGCCGGTGGCATAGCTCGAAATCGCCGCCAGCGGCTGGTTCAGCTCGTGGCTCAGCAGCGAAGCCATCTCGCCGACCATGGCGAGCCGGGCGCTGGCCTGCAAACGGTCCTGGCTGGCGCGCGAGAGTTCTTCGGTGCGGCGCTGCTCGCTGACGTCCAGAACGGCGCTCATCCAGCCGGTGTGCTTGCCCACGGCGTTGATCAGGGGCGCCTCCATGATGAGCACCGGAAACCGGGTGCCATCGTGCCGCATGAACACCGATTCATGGCCTTCCCGCGGCAGTTGGTTGCCGGCCAGGCGCATTTCCTGGCGCCGCTGGTAGACGCTGGCCAGTTCAGGCGGCCAATACGGCGAAGGCATGCTCTGGTTGAGCAGATCCTGCGCCTCCACGCCCACCATCTTGCAAAAAGCCGGGTTGACGTAAGTGATGCGTCCCTCCAGATCCCGTGCGCGCAGGCCGGTCAGCAGGGAGTTTTCCATCGCCTTGCGAAAGGCCAGCGCCTCGCCCAAGTCGTGCTCGACCTGCAGGCGCCGCCGCATGTCGCGGCCCAGCAGCAACAGCACGACCAGCAAGGCCAGCGACATGGCGGCGACCAGCGCCGTCAGGAAATTGGGAAAC
>JBDSZF010000051.1:0-7955 GCA_039925285.1 Polaromonas sp. | reverse complement strand
TGGCCCAGTACCTGCCGTTCGAGGGCTGGGACGAGTTGTTCGACTTCATGCTCGAAGGCCTCAAACCAGCGCCGCGCAAGGCCAAAACCCGCATCGATACGGGGTAAGGGCAAATTTGGAATTGCTGCCCAGCGCCAACATTCAAAAAATGACTCAAGACCAGACTGAACCAGCGATGAGACCGATGACTCCGGGCTTTTTGGCGAATGGTGGTGGCATGGGCGCCCTCATCAGCGCACAACACTGGAGCGGGACTTCGCTCGGCGCGCCTGACAGCTGGCCAGGCGTCCTCAAGAGCATGCTCGCTACGCTCCTCGGTAGCCCGCAGCCCATGATCATGGCCTGGGGACCCGATCTTCTTTCCTTCTTCAACGACAGCTGCCGCCTCGTGGTCGGTGAGCGCTTCGACGGTTCATTGGGTCGGCCCGCTGCCGAACTCTGGGCAACTGTATGGCCAGACCTCAGGCCGATCGTCAGGAAGGCATTCGGCGGAGAAGGGTCGCACTACGAGAACATGCCGCTGACCTTGACACGCAAGGGCTGCACCGAACTGACCTGGTGGACCCTTTTCTTTCTGCCATTTCGCGATGACACGGGCGCCGTCGCCGGCGTCTATTGCTTCCCGACCGAGACCACTGAAAAGGTTCTGGCCGAACAGCGGCGGGAAGCCGAGCACAAACGGCAGGCGTTCCGGGTGGAACTCGGTGACGCCCTGCGCGATGCAGGCAGTCCTGAGGTCTTGATGAGCATTGCGGCCGAAAAGCTCGGCCTGCACCTGCACGCAGCTTGCGTCGGCTACGGAGAAGTTGATGAGGCGGGCGAGTGGAGCCAGGTTCACCACGACTGGACGGCAGGAAGCGCTCCGAGCCTGGTGGGAAGCCATTATTTGAACGCCCTGGCACCGGCCATGATGACCGAGTTGCGGGCAGGCCGCATTTTTGCGGTGAATGACATAGAAACCGACCCGCAGACTGCCGGGGCCGCTTACCGGTCTGTTTATCAGTCAATGGCCAAGAGGGCCTTCATTGATGCCCCGCTTATCAAGGACGGCCGCCTTGCCGCGATCTTCTTTGTGATCGAGTCCAGGCCGCGCGTCTGGACAGACGCCGACAAGGCGCTGGTCGAGGAAGTTGCCGAGCGGACCTGGACTTCACTGCAGCGGCTGCGGGCAGAACTCGACCTTCGTCAGATGCATATAGCACTCGACCAGCGCACAACCGAACTGTTGCGCTCCGAGACTGCGCTGCGGCAGTCGCAAAAGCTTGAGGCGCTGGGTCAGCTCACCGGCGGGGTTGCGCATGACTTCAACAACCTTCTGGGGGTAATCAGCGCTGCGGTAGAGTTGCTGCGCAGCGACAAACTCCCCGTAGAGCGCCGTGGCCCGTCTCTGGATCTGATTTTCGACACGGTAGGCCGCGCCGTCAAACTCACCAGCCAGCTGCTGGCTTTTTCCCGGCAGCAGCCTCTGAGCCCCGAGGTGTTCGACGTGGACGGGCAGGTGCAAGGCGTGGTCGATCTGGTACGCCCGCTGATGGGTGCGCAGGTGCAGATCGAGCATGAACCCTGCGGGGAAGAAGGCTGTTTCGTCGAGGCGGACATCAGCCAGTTTGAAACCGCGCTGGTGAACCTGGCCATCAATGCACGGGACGCCATGAACGCAAGCGGCCGGCTGACCATCAAAGTGCAAGAGGTCGATAGTGCGCCGGCGGTTCCAGGCCATGGGCCCCGGTCGGGAGAGTTCGTGGCCATTTCGTTCGCCGACACGGGCTGCGGCATCCCGGCTGAAAAACTGGAAGCGATTTTCGAGCCTTTCTACACCACCAAAGAGGTGGGCAGGGGCACAGGCCTGGGCTTGAGCCAGGTGTTTGGCTTTACCAAGCAGTCAGGCGGCGAGGTCGAAGTCAAGAGCGAGCTGGGCCGCGGTTCTGTGTTTACCCTTTACCTGTTGCGCGCCGGGTCCTTGCCGGCACAAAAAGCAGTCGCAGCGCCTCCCGAACCCGGCGCTTGCCGCCAGGGCAATGGCGTGCTGGTCGTGGAGGACAACGACACGCTGGCACGGATGACCTGCGAGATTCTGAACACCCTCGGTTACCGGACGACCTGGGCTGCCAACGCAGCGGCCGCGCTGGAATTGCTGGCCGAGAACGACGGCCGCTTTGACCTGGTGTTTTCCGATGTGATCATGCCCGGCATGAACGGCATTGAGTTCGGCCAGCTGGTGCGCAAACGCTATTCCCGCCTTCCGGTCGTGCTGAGCAGCGGTTACAGCGCAGTCATCGCCGAACAGGGAAGGCACGGGTTTGAACTGGTTTTGAAGCCTTATACGTCAGATGCACTGGTGCGTGTGTTTGACAAGGCCATCGCGGAGCAGATGGCACTGCGCCATGCAGTGCTTTAGCCAGGCATATTCAGGCCGCTCGGGCTTCACCGCCCGGTTTTTGGTAGTGCTGCCCGCCCCTTATTCCTTGTTCACCTTGCCCCGCAGTTCCTTGGTCGCAGAGCGCTGGCTCTTGCTTTCAAGGCGGCGCTGGCGGGAGCCGTAGCTGGGCTTGGTGGCGCGCCGGGGTTTGGGCGGGTTGGATACGCCGTCGATGACCTGCTGCAGGCGAGCCAGCGCATCGGCACGGTTCATCTCCTGCGTGCGGTGCTGCTGCGCCTTCAGCACCAGCACGCCTTCCTGGGTGATGCGGCTGTCGCTCAGGGCCAGCAGGCGCTCCTTGATCTCATCAGGCAGGGACGACGCCACGATGTCAAAACGCAGGTGCAGCGCACTGGAGACCTTGTTGACGTTTTGCCCACCCGCGCCCTGCGCCCGGATGGCGTTGAACTCGACTTCGCGCTCATCGACTAAAAATTTATGGATGACGGGCATGCAGCTTTTTCCGGTTTACGTTGACGACGGCAAGGCTAGAGCGGAATCACGCTGACCAGCAAGAACTTCAAGGAAACAAATACGAGGTACATGGGGGAGTGCGGGCTGTTGCCAGTCAGGGCGATTCTGCACTAGTCGTCTTAACTCATCATCACAACAATACTCGAGCGCATGAAACCACCTATTCCGCCTGCGCTCACCGCCTCCACGCTCGACAAACGCGACTGGATTGCCGGCCTTGAAAAGGGGCTGTCCATCATTGAGGGTTTTGACGATGCCAACCCGCGCCTGACGGCCAGCCAGGCTGGCGTGCGTTGCGGCATGACGCGCACGGCTGCGCGCCGTTACCTGCTGACGCTGGAGCATCTGGGCTATGTCGCCAGCGACGGAAAACTGTTCTGGCTAACGCCGCGCGTTTTGCGGCTGGGCCAGTCCTACCTGGAATCGGCGCGATTGCCGCGCATCGTTCAGCCTTTTTTGCAACGCGTGACCGCAGGAACGCAGGAAAGCGCCTATGTCAGCGTGATGGACGGGGACGAGATTGTTTACATCGCACGCAACGGCAGCAACCGCGCGATGAACACCGGTTATGTACTGGGCTCGCGGGTGGAGGCCCAGGTCACCGCAGCCGGCTTGCTGATGCTGTCGTCGCGTGAGCCTGAAGGGCTGGAAAAATGGCTGGCCACCCATGACCTGAAGGCTTACAGCTCCTACACCATCACCAGCAAGGAACGGCTGCGCATCGAACTAGTGCGGGTGCGGGCGCAAGGCTGGGCCTTGTCAGAGCAGCAACTAGAACTCAATCACCGCGGCATTGCGGTGCCGCTGCGCGACCGGCACGGTGAGATAGTGGGGGCCTTGAGCGTCACCATGCCGATCGGGCACGAATCAAGCGAGGACGCAGTTGCCCGCGTTTTGTCCGTGTTGAGCGAAACCGCACAAGCCATGCGCCACCTGATCTGATCGCTGAAACCCGGAGCGGCGCAGCAGGTTGACTGCGGCTGATCAGCCCCGTCGGCGCATGATGTCCGGCGTGCCGATGGCCACGTCGCCGCATTGCGCGCGCTGGCGCAAGGCATGCTCCATGACGACCAGCGCCAGCATGGCCTCGGCAATCGGCGTGGCGCGAATGCCGACGCAGGGATCGTGCCGGCCCTTGGTCACCACCTCGGCCGGCTGGCCATGGATGTCGATGGACTGGCGCGGCGTGATGATGGAACTGGTGGGCTTGATGGCAATCGACACTTCGAGGTCCTGTCCGGTGCTGATGCCGCCCAGCACGCCGCCCGCGTTGTTGGACTTGAAACCTTCGGGCGACAGCGAATCCCCGTGTGTGGTGCCGCGCTGCGTCACGCTGGCAAAACCGGCGCCAATTTCCACCCCCTTGACGGCGTTGATGCCCATCATGGCAAAGGCAATGTCGGCGTCGAGCTTGTCAAAAAGCGGCTCGCCCAGACCGACCGGCACGCCAGAGGCCATCACCCGGATGCGCGCGCCGCACGAATCGCCGGCCTTGCGCAAGGCGTCCATGTAGGCCTCCAGGCTGGACACGTCGGCCACCGGGGCAAAAAACGGGTTGTTCGGCACATGGTCCCAGGATTCAAACGGGATCACGGCATCGCCAATCTGCGTCATGCAGCCGCGAAATGTCGTGCCGTATTTTTCAGCCAACCATTTCTTGGCCACCGCACCAGCCGCGACCATCGGCGCCGTCAGGCGAGCCGACGAGCGGCCGCCACCGCGCGGATCGCGCAGGCCGTACTTGTGCAGGTAGGTGTAATCGGCATGGCCGGGTCGAAAGGTTTCCAGGATGTTGCCGTAGTCCTTGCTGCGCTGGTCCGTGTTCTTGATCAGCAGGCAGATCGGCGTTCCGGTGGTTTTCCCCTCATAGACGCCTGACAGGATTTCGACCGCATCAGGTTCGTTGCGCTGGGTCACGAATTTGGAGGTGCCGGGGCGGCGCCGGTCCAGGTCGCCCTGGATGTCGGCCTCGGAAAGCGTCATGCCCGGCGGGCAGCCGTCAATCACGCAGCCAATGGCCGGACCGTGGGATTCACCGAAGTTGGTGACTGCGAAGAGATTTCCAAAAGTATTGCCGCTCATAAGCAGGATTATCCCAGACGGCATGGGCCGGAATCGAGACGCGGCAAAAGGAGGCAGCAGCGCGGGACATCAGCGGGGAAGAAACAAAATTCGCCTGGTTTTTGTCTTCACGAACGAAGGTTGTTTTTTAAACACCTCATAGGCTTTGAGAAGCGCGGGCCCTCTTTTTTCCAAATGCAATGGACAAACACAGCTCGTCAGGAGCAACATTGGGCTCATATTTAAACAACGACGATTTCTTTTGGAGGCCTTTCAACATGACTGCTTCCCTATTCCCCCATCTGATGACCCGCTGGCTATCGAGACGAACTGTGATGAGTTGGGGGGCCGGACTGGTCCTGGCGACCGTTTTTGGTACCGCCACGGCAGGAGGCAAGCCTTACAGTTACTACATGACCGGCAACGTCCAGACCACGACACTGGCGCCGCCGGCAACACCGTCGATCGTGCTGATGGGCGGGGGTCCGGATGTGGATGAGGCGTTCCGCTGGATGATCACCCGCGCCGGCATCAGGCCCGGAACGGGAGGCCGTTTCGTCGTGATCCGCGCCACGGGCACCGAGGCCTACGATCCTTATATCTATTACAGCGACGCAGCCCTGGGGACATCTGCGCCTGTCGCGGATCAATGGGTGGGCGGTGCATCCCTGGGACTGAGCTCGGTTGAAACGCTCGTAATTCCCAGCATCACGGCCGCAAACAATGCATTCGTCAACTCGGTAGTCGGCCAGGCCAATGCGGTGTTCATTGCGGGCGGGGATCAAAGCGACTACTTCAAATACTGGAAAGGGACGAAACTGGAGCAGACCCTCCAGGGCCTGATGAGCAACAACATTCCACTAGGCGGCACCAGCGCCGGGCTGGCCGTCCTGGGCCAGTTTGACTTTGCCGCACTCAACGGAAGCGTCAACTCAACTCAGGCGCTATCCGACCCCTACAACAAGTACATGACGCTGGATCCAGCTCCTTTGAGCCAGACGGGCGGTTTTCTGGCACCGCCAGCCCTGGCCAATGCGATTCTTGACTCCCATGTTGACAGCCGGGACCGCATGGGGCGGCTGATTACCTTTGTTGCCCGGCTGGTGGCGCCACAAGCTAGTCCTGGCGGAACTACCGGTTGTTCGGGTGGAATACTCACGACAGGAAGCTCCAGTTCGGCCACTGCACGCGGCATAGGCGTGAGTGTCGAGACGGCCTTGCTGGTGCAGGGTAACGGAGCGGCACAACCCTATACAGCGCGGCGCGTGACCAACCTGTCCACCACTACGGAGAGCGCCGTCTATTTTGTCCGGCCATCAATCCCACCCACCACATGCGCCTCAAAGAAACCGCTGACCATGAGAACGGTCGAGATCCAGAAACTCATGGAGTCCAATACGATTTTCAACCTGTCCGAATGGACTGGACTGCCCAGCTACTCCGTCGATGCCCTCTCTGGCTCGCTAACGTCGTCTCCCTATTGAGTTCGACAGGCGGCTAACGCACCGGTAAGAGGCCGGCGCAGGGCTGTTTAAACGATTGAAAAGATCGTTCAGCCCTGCGCCCCGTCCTTGCCCTCAATCCCGTTCGACATCGTTTTCAGCAGGCCAGTCGCGAATGTAGGCCTTGAGCATCTTGTTTTCAAAATTCTGGCTGTCCACCACGGCCTTGGCCACGTCGTACAGGCTGATCACGCCCATCAGCATTTTCTGGCTCATCACCGGCATGTAGCGCGCATGCCGGTCCAGCATCATGCGGCGTACTTCATCCATGTCGGTATCAGGCGTGCAGGTCAGCGGATGATCGTCCATGGCCTTGCGAACCAGCGTGCGGCCAATCTCGCCGCCATTGTTGACGATGCAGACAATCACCTCGCGAAAGGTCAGCATGCCGACCAGGTCGCCATGCTCCATGACGACCAGTGAGCCGATGTCTTTTTCGGCCATGATATCGGCTGCCTTTGCCAGCGGTTCATCGGGCTGAACGGTGTAAAGCGTGTTGCCTTTTACGCGCAGGATGTCTGCTACCTTCATCGTTTTTCCTAGTTTGGTTCTGGCAACCACTTCTGCCAGCTGGTTGTTGAGGGCTGCCCGCCGCGACGCGGTACGGGTAATCAGGGTCAAATCGGGTTCAAATATAGCCCACAATCCTTTCGCCACAGGTAACGATTATCCCGACGTTATTTCCTGTTGATCACCCGGGGTTCGGACGCGGCCGCCTGTCGTTAAAAAATCCGCTTTTTTTTGCACTGGAGACAGATTCATGCCCGGTTATTCAGACCCCGGTTTCGACACCCTGGCGCTGCACGCAGGCGCCGCGCCAGACCCGGCCACCGGCGCGCGCGCCGTGCCGATTCACCTGACCACTTCCTTCGTCTTCGAGTCGAGCGACCACGCCGCCAGCCTGTTCAACCTGGAGCGCGCCGGCCATGTGTATTCGCGCATCAGCAACCCGACCAATGCGGTGCTGGAGCAGCGCATCTCGGCGCTCGAAGGCGGCATTGGCGCGATTGCGACCGCCAGCGGCCAGGCAGCGCTGCACCTGAGCATTGCCACGCTGATGGGCGCCGGCTCGCACATCGTCGCCAGCACCGCGCTGTACGGCGGCAGCCAGAACCTGCTGCATTACACGCTGCGCCGCTTCGGCATTGAGACGACCTTTGTCCAGCCGGGCGACATCGACGGCTGGCGCGCCGCCGTGCGGCCAAATACCAAGCTCTTTTTTGGCGAAACCGTCGGCAATCCGGGCCTGGAAGTGCTGGACATCCCGGCCGTAGCCAGCATCGCCCATGAAGCCGGCGTGCCGCTGCTGGTCGATTCAACGCTGACCTCGCCCTGGCTGATCAAGCCTTTTGATCACGGCGCCGACCTGGTTTACCACTCGGCCACCAAGTTCCTGAGCGGCCACGGCACGGTGATTGGCGGGCTGGTGGTCGATGGCGGCAGTTTCGACTGGGACCGGTCCGGCAAGTTTGCCGAACTGAGCGAAGCCTATGACGGCT
>JBDSZF010000050.1:0-3192 GCA_039925285.1 Polaromonas sp. | reverse complement strand
CTGCGACGACGCGCCGCGAACCGTGCTCTCGTAGCGATTGGCCGCTGCCAGCGATTGCGCGTTCATGGCATCCCGCTTCGCCGAGCCCCAGTCAAAAATTGGCAGGCGAATGCCCAGCTCGTAGCCTTTGCGCGGCGTGCTGGTGCCTTCATGGTTGTCAAACACCGTGTCGCGGCGCACCCCAAGCTCCACGTCAACCAGGCTGGTGATCAGGTTCAGGCCCTGAGACTTGCCCGCGTTGTCGAGCTGTTGGCGCGCCATCTGCACATCCAGGCGCTGCTGGGTGGCCGTGGCGTTCACCACGGCGGCCTGCCTCGGCTCTTGGGGCAGGTCGGGCAGGCGCTCCGGCAGCTTGAGCTGCCCGGCCTGCACGTCGGTCAAGCCGAGTTGGCGGATCAATTCTTCCCTGGCGGCAGTGCCGGCATGCTGGCTGGACGCCAGCTGGGCCGCGCTGTCGGCATAAAAGCTTTGCTGGCGTGCCCGCTGCAGCTTGGTGAAATTACCGACCTGCTGCATGCGACGCGCCAGTTCGCTACTGGCCTGCGCGCTGCGGTTGACCTGGTTTGCATAAGCCAAAGCCTGCTGTGCGGCGACAGCGCGCACCCATGCCTGGCGTACCTGGGTGACCTGCTCGACCACATTGGCGCTGAGCTGTACCCTGGCCTGCGCCATCTGGCCGCGTGAAATCTCCAGGCGCCGTGGCAGGGTCAGCAGGTCAAGCAGGCCAAACGACAGCAGCCGGCCCAGCTCCAGTTCGTCAGCAAAGCGGATTCGCTCAAACGTGAAGACCGGGTTGGCAATGCGGCCGGTCTGGTTCGCCTGCGCCATGTCGGCCCAGCTCTGGGCCAGCAGGGTTTGCAGCGCCGGGCTGTTGACCAGCGCCACTTGAACAGCCTCGTCCATGCCCAGAGGTTTGGCCAGCAACTCGCTGCTCAGCCTGGCTCTGGCTTGAGCTTGCTGCTCTGTACGGCTGAGCTCGAGCTTGCCCTGGGTAAAGGTGCTGGCAGTGTCGTTGGTGTCACGCACGGCCTGCTCGAAGTTGACCGAGGCACAGCCCGCCAGCACCAGGCTGGCCGCAGCCAGGGCGGTCAATCTAAAAATCGTTTTCATCATTGTTCCTGTCACGGTTTGGCCGGCACTGCGCCGGAATCGGACTCGCTGCTACCGGCTGGCATCTGCGATTGACTGGCTTCCTTGGCGTACTCGCGCCAGCCACCGATGCGCGCGGTGGTGTCGTTGGCGTCTTTCCAGTTGACTGTTTTTTCGTCGGTGTAGCGCTGGTAGCGCTCAAGCGCCGAGCGGTAGGCTGGCGGCGTGGCGACTGCCGCGGCTTCGAGGTCGACAGGTTTTGCTGGTGCAACTGCCGAAGTTTGCGCAGTGGCCTGGGGGGTCCAAAGGAACGCCACCCATAAAGCCAGTGCAGCGGGCAAGTTTGAATAGAGGCGAATGCTCACAAAAATCTCCTGAAATACAAGCGGTGCGATTGGGGAAAATCGCGGTTGTCCGGACATCACAGGGGATGTAAAGGCCTCAGGGGCCGTGCCGGCAGCAAGTACAGACCCAGTACGGGCCTGGAAATCAGGAAATCGGTGGTTTTTGGCCCAGTGCGGTTTCGGCACTGGCAAATTGGGCAACTGCCGTGCGGGGCAGTGTGCACAGGTTGAAAACAGCCGTCACATCGGCTGCCGCTGGGGTCAACGCGACCGTATGGCAGGCCTGACAGACGCTGCAGGAAGCGCAGTGTGTATCTGCTGTGTGGGGTTCTTCCCCAGAAACATGACCTGAGCAGTCGGCTGCAGTTTGGGCTGCATCTGACACCAATTCTTCTGCCTCCTGATGAGCTTGCGTCCCCATTTTATGGGCGTGAGTCGCTACTATTTTTGTAGTGTTTTGTTGCTGCTGCACCTGGGTAGCAAGCATTCCCGTCGCCATCGCATCACTGACCCAGCCGCGCAAAGGCAGCAGGACGATCATGATGATGAGGAACAGGTGGCGCATGGGACGGTCAGATACCGGAGATTTTTAGTAGTTCATTTTATATTGCGCGGCAGCATACCGTTAACGGCCGCATTTTGCAACGCAAAGCCTTTTCCAACAGCAATTCCAAATTTGAACCCGTTATCCTTGAGGGCATTTTTTCAGCATAGAGCGGGGGGATCCAATGGCCTGGCGCGTAATGAGCGAGCCGTCGCCGATGACGGCCAATGTCTTGATTGATCAAGTGCGCAGCAGCTTTGAGAAACTGCCCGATGCGCGCAAGGGCGGCAACCACCAGCGCTACAAGCTGCAAGACGCTGCATTGAGCGCGTTTGCCGTGTTTTTCACCCAGAGCCCGTCGTTTCTGGACTACCAAGTGCGCATGCAAAAGCAGCGCGGGCGCAACAACGCCAGCAGCTTGGTTTGCTGTGCATCAGATCCCCAGCGACCCGCAAATCCGCAACTTGCCGCGCCGGAGCAGGCCGCAGTATTTCCCTTGCCGCCAGCCTTTGTGGTGCCCCAGGATGGCCATGACAAGCAGGACTGCGAAATGGCTGCCAGCGCGCGCTGGCTGGCGCAGTGGGCGCCGCGTGTAACTCAGTGGGGCGCGACCACTTTTCTGGGCGATGACCTGTATTGCCACCAGCCCTTTTGCCAGCAGGTGCGCGCCCAGGGCTGCCACTTTTTGTTCACCTGCCTTCCTGCCTCCCACGCCACGCTGTACGAATGGGTCGGCGACCTGGCGCGCAGCGGCGCCCTGGGCACCGTGGTGCAGACCCGCTGGACGGGCAGGCAGCGCCTGAGCGAGACCTACCGGTTTGCGGGCGATCTGCCATTGCGCGGCAGCGAGGACGCCCTGTTGGTGGACTGGTGCGAGTTGACCACCACCGACGCCAGTGGCAAGGTGCTCTACCGCAACGCCTGGGCCACCTCGCACAAGATCACGGCCGACCACGTCATCGACGTGGCCCGGGCCGGGCGCAGCCGCTGGAAGATCGAGAACGAGAACAACACGCTCAAGACCCGTGGTTACCACTTCGAGCACAACTACGGCCATGGCAAGCAGCACCTGGCATCGTTGCTGGCGTCCTTGATGATCCTGGCTTACCTGATGCACACGGTGCTGGACCTTCTGGATCAACGCTCCCAGGCCGTGCGCGCCCGGCTGCCCTCACGCACCACGTTCTTTGAACACCTGCGCGCACTGGCGCAGTA
>JBDSZF010000049.1:0-5283 GCA_039925285.1 Polaromonas sp. | reverse complement strand
GGCGCTGTTCAAGACCTGCTTTGCACTTGCCCTACATCGGCTTTGTGCTCGAATCGGTGACAGTCGCCTGCCCTTGGTCCTCATCATCGACACACCGACCAAGAACGTAAGTTCGGTGGAGAACCCCGCAGTCATAGCCGCATTCTTCCGCTTGGTCTGCGAGCTGGCTGCCGGGGAGCTGGCGGGCACTCGCTTGGCGTTTCCCAATACAGCAGCCCCGCTCACACCGGCCAGGCCACGCCCTTGTCATTGAGCAGCACATCGAGCGGAATGTCGTGCGCCTCGGGCTCCATGTCGGGCAGCCAGCCCTGGCTGTAACCCAGGCCTACAGTGACGGGGCGCGGCTCCAGCGTGGCCAGCGTGCGGTCATAAAAACCGCCGCCATAGCCGAGCCGGTAGCCGCCCGGCCCGTAGCCGACGCAGGGAACAAACAGCAGCGTGGGCACGATCACTTCGGTATCCTTGGGCTTGGGGATGCCATAGGCGTCTTCTTCCATCGGGCAGCCCGGGTACCAGGCATGAAAAGTCAGTGTCTTGTGCCGCTTATTGACGACCGGCAGGCCAATCTTGCGCGGCGACCGGCTGGCGATGCTTTCAGTCGCCAGCTGTGCACGTCCAATTGGCGCCATCGATGTATTTTCCTGAAATTCCGGGCTCAGGACGGCGTCTTCCTGCCAGCGGTACAGCGCCGGCAGCGGATCGAACTCGCCTTTGATCGGCCAGTAAGCGCCAATCACCTCATGGGGCGAGCCCACCAGCCAGATCCGCATGACGCGCTGCAGCAGATCGGCCCGGGCCAGTCGGTCAGGCATGTCGAGGCGCGATTGCACCAATGCTTTACGGGTACTTAATTTGTCCATAATGCAGCAATGCTATACAAATTTCTTTTGGGTGCGGCACTTTCAGCCGCTCTGGTCACGCCAGCCCTGGCACAAAGTCCCTCCGTCGCCCCGCCACCGGGCGCAAATCCCGCCGCAGACAGCCTGATCGTGGAGATGAACAAGGCCTTCCGGCGCGGCGACAAGGCCCGGCTGACACAACTGCTGCCGCAGACCCGCGGCCATGGACTGGAGCACTGGGCCGCGTACTGGGAACTCAAGGCCCGCCTCGATGAAGCCAGCCCGCAGGAAGTACAGGACTTTGTGACGCGCTACGCCGGCAGTTACCAGGAAGACCGCCTGCGCAACGACTGGCTGCTGCTGCTGGGCAAGCGCCGGGACTGGACCGCTTTTGCCGCCGAATACCCCAAGTACCGCATGAACGATGACCGCGAGCTGCGCTGCTACGCCCTGCTGGTCGAGCACCTGAAAAACCCGACGCTGGATGCGCAGCTGTCCGGCGAGGTGCGCAAAAACTGGTACGCCCAGCGCGATGCCGACGATGGCTGCACCGCTGCCGCAGCCAGGCTGGTGGGCAGCAAAAACCTGACGCCGCTCGATGTCTGGCAAAAAGCCCGGCTGGCGCTGGAAGCCAACCGGCCGCGCGCGGCCAGCGATGCGGTGGCCATCATTGCGCCCGAAGCGCTGGGCATGGTGGCCGAGCTGAGCAACAGCCCGATCACATTTTTGTCCGGAAAATACCTGGCGCTGCGCACGGTGCGCAAGGAACTCATCACGCTGGCGCTGGTCAAGCTGGCCGTCAGCGATTCGGAAGGCGCCGCGGCCCAGCTCGACGGCAAATGGGCGCTGCAGCTCACCGCCGAGGAACGCAACTGGCTCTGGGGCCTGATTGGCAAGCAGACCGCCAGCCGCATGGGAACGCAGCCGGCCAGCGATGCGCTGCAGTATTTCGCAAAAGTCACCAAGGACACCGACCTGACCGACGAAATGCTGGCCTGGAAAGCGCGCGCTTCCCTGCGCGCCGGCAGCCAGCCCAACTGGCAACAGGTCGCCAAGGCCATCGATGCCATGAGCGACGACGCGCGCAAGGACCCGGCCTGGACCTACTGGAAAGCGCGTGCGCTGCTGGCCACGTCGCCGCCCGACATTCCGACCGCCGTGAGCACCCCCCAGGGCCCGCAAGCGGCCACGGTGATGGCACCGCAACGCGTCGAAGGACTCAAGCTGCTGCAGTCGATCGCATCGGTGCGCGGCTTTTACGAACAGCTGGCGCTGGAAGACCTGGGCCTGAAGATCTCCGTGCCGCCCAAGCCGGCGCCGCTCACAGCGCCCGAAAAAGAAGCCGCACGGCTCAACCCCAGCCTGAACCGCGCCGCCTACGCCATCATGATCGGCCTGCGCTCCGAAGGCGTTCGCGAGTGGAACTACACCACCAACCTGCACCAGAAGAGCGGCATGGGCGAGCGCGAACTGCTGGCCGCGGCCCAGTTCGCCTGCGACCGCCAGATCTGGGACCGCTGCATCAACACCAGCGAGCGCACCACCAGCGTGGCCGATTTTGACCAGCGCTTCCCCATGCCCTTTCGCGACACCGTGGTCAAGCGCAGCCAGGCCATCAACCTCGACCCGTCCTATGTCTATGGCCTGATCCGCCAGGAAAGCCGTTTCATCATGGACGCCCGCTCCGGCGTGGGCGCCTCCGGCCTGATGCAGGTCATGCCCGCTACGGCGCGCTGGACCGCCAAGAAAATCGGCATGGACAGCTTCACGCCCGAGCAGATCAATGACCGCGAGACCAACATCACGATCGGCACGGCTTACCTGAAGCTCGCCCTCGACGACCTGGGCGGCTCCATGCCGATGGCCGCTGCCGCCTACAACGCCGGCCCCGGCCGGCCGCGCACCTGGCGCGGCCAGACCGGCGGCCATACGCTGGAGGCCGCCATCTGGGCCGAGAACGTGCCGTTCACCGAAACCCGCGATTACGTCAAGAAAGTGCTGTCCAACGCCACCAGCTACGCCGCCATCCTGACCGGCCAGCCGCAGTCGCTCAAGGCCCGGCTGGGCATGATCGGCCCGCGCGATGCAAGCCTGCCTGAACCCAACATGGACCTGCCCTGAAGTGCGGGCGATTGAAACGCCGTCACATCCACCCCGATCAGCCGCGGGTTAACCCTTAACTGATCGTGTCACTGCGCATTGGCCTACAAGCGACCGGCAAAGTTTCTGCTATGGTTTTCGGATGCCCATGCACTCCGAAACACTTCCCCGCATCACGCCGGACACGGCGCTTTTTCTTGACTTTGACGGAACGCTGGTCGCGCTGGCCGCGCAACCGGAACTGGTTCAAGTGCCTCTGGACCTGACCAGCACCCTGGCAGAGTTGTTCCGGCAACTCAATGGCGCGCTGGCGCTGGTGTCTGGACGCCAGCTGCTTGATCTCGATGGTTTTCTGGCGCCCTTGCTGCTGCCGACGGCCGGCGAACATGGCGCGCAGCGCCGCACGTCGGACGGCCTGCTGATCAGCGCGCCGCCAGCGGATCTGCAGCAGGTGCTGCAGGCGGCCGAAGCGCTGGTGGCGCGTCATCCCGGCCTGAGGCTTGAACGCAAAAACCTGGCGCTGAGCCTGCATTACCGGCAGGCGCCCGAACTTGAAAACCTGTGCCTGCAGGTGATGCGAGAAGCGGTAGAGCGCAGCGCCGGCCTTGAGCTGATGCAGGGCAAATGCGTGATCGACCTGAGACCGGCGGGTTTCAGCAAAGGCACGGCGATAGCGTCCTTCATGAGCGAAGCGCCGTTTGCCGGCCGCATCCCGCTGTTTGCCGGCGACGATATGACCGATGAAGCCGGCTTTGAACAGGTGCAGCGCATGGGCGGCCACACCATCAAGGTCGGCGCCGGACCTACGGCTGCCCAGTTCCGCTGCGCCAGCGTGGCCCAGCTGACCGAGTGGCTGCGATCGGCAGGCCGGGACCTCCCGGAGACCAGCGCACACACCAGTCGCCCGGGGCTTTCAGCATGAGCGCCGCAGTAGCGGCCCCCGGCTTTGCGCCGCCCGCGCCGCCATCGCTGTCGCTGGGCGTCATCGGCAACTGCGCCTTCAGCGCACTGGTCGATGTGCGCGGGCGCATCGTCTGGTGCTGCCTGCCGCGCTTCGATGGCGATCCGGTGTTCAATGCGCTGCTCGACGACAGCGACAGGGGCAGCGCTTTTGCCATCGAGATTGAAAACTTTTCCCATTCGAAGCAGTGCTACGACCCGAACACCGCCGTGCTGCGCACCGAGCTGTTTGACCACAGCGGCCAGGCCCTCGAAATCACCGACTTTGCGCCGCGCTTTTACAACCGTTCGCGGTTTTTCAAGCCCATGACGCTGGTGCGCCGGGTCCGCCCGATCAAGGGCGCGCCACGCATCCGGGTGTCGCTGGAGGTGCGTTTTGACTGGGGCCGCAGCAAGCCGGTGGTGACGCAGGGCAGCAACCATTTGCGTTATGTCGGCGACGCCTTGACGCTGCGCCTGAACACCGATGCGCCGCTGTCGCACCTGCTGTCGCGGCAGCCTTTTGTGCTGACGCGCGAATACAACTTCCTGCTCGGCTCAGACGAGTCGCTGAACGATGGCATTGCCGACACCGCGCGCCTGTTCGAGCAGGAAACGCTGTCCTACTGGCGCAAGTGGACTCAGCGGCTGCATATTCCGCTGGAGTGGCAGGAGGCGGTGATACGCGCGGCCATCACGCTCAAGCTGTCGCTGTTCGAGGATACCGGCGCGATCGTTGCGGCCATGACCACCAGCATTCCCGAAGCGCCCCACAGCCAGCGCAACTGGGATTACCGCTACTGCTGGCTGCGCGACGCTTTTTTTGTCGTGCGGGCGCTCAACAGCCTGTCCGAAGTCGGCACCCTGGAAGACTACCTGCGCTGGCTCAGCAATGTGGTGGTGCAGGCCAACGGCGGCCATATCCAGCCGCTGTTTGGCATTGGACTTGAACTCGACCTGCCCGAAACGGTGTTCGAGCACCTGGGCGGCTACCGGGACATGGGGCCGGTGCGCGTCGGCAACCAGGCGCAGGAGCATTTCCAGCACGATGTCTATGGCAATGTGGTGCTGGGCGCGGCGCAGGCCTTTCACGACCACCGGCTGCTGCACCGCGCTGGCGCGGCCGAGTTCCTCAAGCTCGAAGCCGTGGGCGAGCAGGCCCTACGCAGCTACGACAAGCCCGATGCCGGCATGTGGGAGCTGCGCACCCGCGCCCGGGTCCATACCTCGTCGGCGCTGATGTGCTGGGCCGCCTGCGACCGGCTGGGCAAGATTGCTGTCGTGCTGCACCAGCCCGAACGCGCCAGCTACTGGCACGCTCATGCGCAAATCATGCGCGAGCGCATCCTGCGCGAATCCTGGAGCGAAGAGCGCCAGGCCTTTGCCGAAAGCTTTGGCGGGCGCG
>JBDSZF010000048.1:0-8067 GCA_039925285.1 Polaromonas sp. | reverse complement strand
CTGGCTTCCTCAAACCGGAAACCGGCGTATTCAGAGATATCGCCGCCCGCGCAAAAGTGGCCGTTTTCACCGCAAATCAGCACGCAGCGCAGATCGCTGCGCTGCTGGATACTTTCAAAAGCGGCGCGCAATTCGCGCCACATCGCGCGCGACATGGCGTTGAACTTGCCGGGATGCGACAGCGTGACCGTCGCGAACGAAGCCGAAATTTCCAGCCATACCTTGCCGCTCAATTTACGCACCCGCCATGGCAAAGCCGTTGGCATCAAATTCAAATCTCATGGTTTCCTTCTTTTGAGGGTTGACTCAGGCGCATGCCTTCAAATATACAAATCCTGGATCAAGGTAGATGCCGGGGCTTTCCCCTGCGCGAGCATGGCGCGGTGCTTGTCAAGGCGCTTGAGGTCGTACAGGTAATTCACCATCACGCCATAGGATTGCTTGATGCCCTTGGGCGATGGATCTGCGGCCCAGTTGAGGCGCTCGATGCGGGCGCCGTTACCGAGGTGAAACCGCGCCACCGGATCCAGCGGCTTGCCGTCTTTCAACCCTTGCCCCAGGTAGTGGGCGGCGCACTGCAGCAGCATCTGGCGCAGCGGCGATTTTTCGGGCAACGCCAGCGGGCTTTCAAAAGCCGCCAGCAAATTGACGGGGCTGACCGGATCGTGACCGATGGCGCGGCTCAATGCCGTGCGCTCCTTGTCAGCCAGCTGGTCCAGCAGGGCAGCGGCGTTCTTGCCGAGCCAGCCCCGAAAGCCCGGGATCGGCGACAGCGTGGCGAACACCTTGAGCTTGGGGAACTCGTCCTTGAGCGTTTCCACCACCCGCTTGATCAGCGAATCGCCAAAACTCACGCCGCGCAAACCGGACTGGGTATTGCTGATCGAATAGAAAATGGCCGTCGTCGCCTTGCCGAGATCCGACGCTGCCGCATGCTCGTCGAGCAGCGGCATGATGTCGCCAGCCATCTCGCCGACCAGCGCGACTTCGACAAAAATCAAGGGCACGCCGGGCAGGCGCGGATGAAAAAACCCGTAGCAGCGCCGGTCGCTGTCCAGCCGGTTCTTGACATCGGCCCAGCTTTTGATGTCATGCACCGCCTCGTACTGGATCAGCTTTTCAATCAGGGAGGCCGGCGAGTCCCAGCTGATGCGGCGCAGGTCCAGAAAACCCACATCAAACCAGGTCGAGAACATGTACTCCAGTTCGACATCCAGCGCCATCAGCCGCTTGTCAGCCTTCAGGAAGGGCAGCAATTCAGCCCGCAGATTGACCAGAAACTGAACGCCCTGCGAGTACACGCTAAAGCGCTGCAGCAGACGGCGGCGCGGCGATACGGTGGCGCGGCGGTAATGCACCTCGGCCACGGCCTCATCGGGCGTGCCGACCGCAGCGGCAAACCTGGCTTGCGCATCCCTGGTTTTTTGCGCATCTGCGACAAAAACTTCGCTCATCAGCAGCCACAGGTCGCGCCGCTGCTCTACCGGGGCGACGGCATACCAGGCGGCGACTTCCTCGGCGCGTCGCCCGCCTTCGATCTCGCTGACGCGCGGATCGATGATCGCCTGCAGTTCCTGCAAGGCACGGCGCAGCAGGCGCGGCGACAGCGCCTCGCCCTCCTGGCGCAGCGTGGCCTCCAGGCGCTTTGGAATGGAGCGGGCGTCCGGGCGCTCTTTTGAAGCCGCTTCTGCACCTGATTTGCTAGCTGCCTGTACCCGTAGGTCCTGCGCATCAGCGTCTTTTTGCTTTAAAGAGGCGGCAGGCCGCAGCCGGGAGACGTTGCGGCCTATCCAGTTGCTGCTGTTCATGGCAAGAACTCCTTGAATGGATGGAATGCCGGCCCTTCCTCGCCCTTGCGGGGAAAGGAAAAAACGGATTGACTATGAAAAAAAATAGCGCCTTGCGCCCGTTTTATAGGCGCGAAGTGCGGTTTGAGGCCCAAACCCAGAGCCAGGCACCCGCCGCGATCATGGGGATGCACAGCCATTGGCCCATGCTCATGCCCAGGGCCAGGATGCCGAGAAAGTCATCGGGCTCCCGGTAAAACTCGGCGATGAAACGGAACACGCCATAGCCGACCAGGAAAGCGCCCGAGACCTGGCCCATCTTGCGCGGCTTGCGGGCATACAGCCACAGCAGCACGAACAGCAGCAGGCCTTCCATCAGGAACTGGTAGACCTGCGACGGGTGGCGCGGCAGCATAGCGCCACTGTGCGGAAACACCATGCCCCACGGCAAATCAGGCGAGCTGAATCGGCCCCACAGCTCGCCATTGATGAAGTTCCCCACTCGCCCTGCCGCCAGGCCGGTCGGCACGCACGGCGCAATAAAGTCCATCACCTGCAGCCAGGGCCGGTGGCGTGAGCGCGCAAACCAGAGCTGCGACGCCAGCACGCCCAGCATGCCGCCATGAAAGCTCATGCCGCCCTGCCACACCGCGAAGATCTCCAGCGGATGGCTGAGGTAGTAGCCGGGCTTGTAGAACAGGCAATAACCCAGCCGCCCGCCAATCACCACGCCCATCACGCCCAGGAACAGGATGTCTTCAATGTCCCGGCGCGACCAGGCGCCCGGGCCGGTGATGGACGCATAAGGCTCGTGGCGCAGGCGCAGGCTGGCCAGAAAAAAGAACAGGCCAAAGGCCGCCAGATAAGTCAGGCCGTACCAGTGAATGGCCAGCGGCCCTAGCTGAAGCGCAACGGGATTGATTTCGGGATGGATGAGCATGGGTTGCCATTGTGCATGCAAGCCGGGCCGTCACGGCTGCCTGGCGCCTTCAATCTCCAGGCGCAGCAGATGGAAGCTATCGGCCCAGCCAGCAGGTCAGGCGGCCTGCTTTCCGACGAGCGCCAGGATTTGCTCCACCTCGTGAAAGTTAGCCGGCTTGACCAGATGGTAATCAAACCCCGCTTCCTGCGAGAGCTGCCGGTCTGTCTCCCGTCCATACCCCGTCAGGGCGACCAGCACGATGTCGCTGAACCCGGCTTGCTGGCGCAGCTGCTGCGCGACCTCGTAACCGGTCAGCCCCGGCAAGCCGATATCCAGCAGCACCACGTCTGGGCGCATGGCCAGGGCCGCTTCCAGAGCGCTCGGACCGTCGTAAGCGAGCTCAACCTCATGGCCGGACATTTTCAGCAGCATCGCCAGGCTTTGGACCGCATCCACGTTGTCATCCACAGCCAGCACCCGGCAGGCTTTGCCGGGTGGCTGGGCTGGCTGGACGAAAGGCGGTGGCGTTGATGGCGGCATGGCCGTGGGCATCACCGGCAGACGCACGACGAACTCGCTGCCTTGCCCCAGCACGCTGTACACCTTGACAGTGCCGGCGTGCAGTTCCACCATCCGTTGCACCAGACTCAGGCCGATACCCAGGCCGCCTTGCGAGCGGTCGATGGAGCGTTCCGCCTGCGTGAACAGCTCGAAGATGCGCGGCAGCAGTTCAGAGGCGATGCCGATACCGGTATCGCGCACCTTGAGCACCACCTCGGCAGCGTCCTCCTGCTCCACGCTCAGCCAGATGCGGCCGCCTTCGTCGGTGTACTTCGCAGCATTGGTGAGCAGGTTCACGAGCACCTGCTCCAGCCGGGTAGCGTCGGCATGCAGCCAGACCGGCTGCGGCGGCAGCGACACCGTGAGTTCATGCCGACGCTGAACGATCAGCGGCTGGACCGTCTCCAGCGCCCGTTCGACAACATCGCTCACGCTGACCCGCTGCTGGCGAAGCCGGACACTGCCGGTGGTGATGCGGGAGATTTCCAGCAGGTCATCGACCAGATGTTTGAGCTGCCCCACCTGACGCTCGATGACATCGCAGGCTTGCTGCGGCAGTGGCGCTCCGCTCCCCTGGAGACGAAGCACTTGCACGGCACTGGCAAGGGGTGCCAGCGGGTTGCGCAGTTCATGGCTGAGCATTGCCAGGAACTCGTCCTTGCGGCGGTGCAGGTCAGCCAGGGCCTGCGCCTGCTGCTGTGTCTTGCGCTCCAGGCGGCTGCGTTCGGTGATGTCGTACATGCAGTTCATGGCGCCGGTAATTTCTCCCCGGGCATTTTTTAGCGGAACAATATTGGCAATGATGGTGCTTCGTGAGCCGTCGGGCCGCTCAATGATGACTTCAACGCCATGCTCTACAGGGGCTTCGCCCTTCAGCACAGCGGCTATCGGGGACTGCGCATGCGGCATGAAAGTACCGTCGGGAAAATACAACTTAAAAGCGCCGCAAAACCGCTCACTGGCATCCCCACGAACCGGTTCCCGCCCCCATAAAACCAAAGCGTTGCGGTTGAATTCCTGGATGATTCCAGAAGCGTCACACGAATACATCGCAATCGGTCCCGAATAGAACAAAGCGCGGAAACGCTCCTCGCTTTGGCGCAAGGTTTCCGCAGCTTTTGTGCGTTCGGTGATGTTGTTGAAAATCATGGCAACTTTTGGGTTTTCCGGGCCGCCCAGCCGAAGCGCATACATATCGAACCAATGGCTGTCCAACGCTTTTTGTTCGTAAACAAAGCGCTGCGGTTCGCCCGTCAGGGCGACTTTCCCGCAAACTTTCAACCACTCCGCTTCAATGTCCGGCGAGATTTCACGCAAGCGTTTACCGACAGGAAGCTGCACTCCCCTCTGTTTCTCGACCGCAGGATTGACTTCCAGCAAACGGCAATCGACCGCTTGTCCATGCTCGTCAAAAATCATTTCGATGATGCAAAAACCTTCATCCATGGAATTGAACAAGTTGCGATAGCGTTCTTCACTTTCGTGCGACGCGTATTCGGCGAGCTTTCGTTCGGTGCAGTCATCATGCACGATGATGACCCGGACCGGTCCTGGATTGTGAAACCGGCTGACCCGCATGACAAACCAGCGCTGTTGCGTTGGCGAATGACATGCATACTCCATCTCAAATCGCGTTCGCCGCCCGGCAATGACATCCTTGATCCCCGTGACATAAGCCGGCACCTCGCCGCCTGGCGCCAAGGCCTGCTCGCAATGCTGGAGATAGTTGATGCCGACGTCGACACGATCCTGCACCGCTTGATTCTCAATGGCGAACTGGCGCCATGCCTCGTTAATTTCCAGAATCGTTCCCGACTCATCCAGCACGGCGATATGGCCCGACAAAGCATCGACGCATGAGCGCAGAAAGTGCTTGGATTCGCGCAATACCTGTTCCGTCAGCTTGCGCTCGGTAATGTCCTTCACAGCGCCATGAACACACCTGATGGTCCCGTCCGCGGCCAGCACCGGGTGGTAATTCACCAGCCAGTGGCGCGGCTCGTCGGATCGAGGGACGGTGGCTCCCTGCACCTCGTGGTTCAGCACCTGCTGGCCCGTTTCGAGGATCTGGCGAAGCAGGGGTTCAACGTCATCGGCCAGCTCAGGCTTCAACAATTCGCGCAGCGCCCGGCCGATATGTTGCTCCGCCGGGAGACCGTTGAGCTCGGCCAGAACCCGGTTGATCCGCACAAACCGCAGCTCCCGGTCCAGCATAAACAGGCCCACCGGCGCAGTGGCATACAAGCTGGCCAGCTCAGCCGCCTGCTGGGCCAGCTTCTCCTCGGCCTGTTTGCGCTGGGTGACGTCCTCGAAGTTGCTCGCCACATGCTGATCGATCCGCGCCCGGCCTTGTTCAATCGCCGCATCCAGCAAGGCCGTCGCCCGATACGCAGCCGAGGCAAACCGGCCGAAATTTTCAAGCTGCCGCAAGTCCTCTGCGTCAAATTTACGGCGCGTATCGTGGGCCATCAGCCAAATCGTTCCGACCGCTTTGCCGTCCACGTAAAAAGGAAGCACCAGACACTCTTCGGCCAGAGGCGTCGCCGCCAGCAAACCGGGGTAACGCCGTTCGAAGTGCTTGAACAACAGCGGAACCTTGCCATCGAACACATCGCCGCACGGACCGAAGTCGCGCGGCGTAGCGCCGCCGGCGTGCGCTTTCCATGCGCCGGCGATGGCAGTCCAGACAAAGCTTTTTTCATCTTTGGTCAGCAGGCTGATGCCTGCCGAGTCGGCCTGGAAGACCTCCAGCAGGGTGTCGGCGAGCGTTTGAAGCACGGTAGGCGGCGAGTCTGCCAGCGCCTGAAGCAGTATCGCCATCGCCTGGTTTTCTGCTTCGTAAGCAGGCGGGCGGGTCGGGCGCCGGCTTAATTCCTCGGTACACAGAACCGCCTCCAGCGGCACCAGGCCGTCCGGTTTTATGTCCGGCACAAATTCAAGCGCATACCGCAAGGCCTGTGTTTGCTGGCGCGGGGCGGTCATACCGCCGTCCCATCCAAAAGGAGAGCGTTCATCATGGCTGGAGGCCTTTTTCTAAGCGGAAATCAGGTCGGCGAAAAGCGCACCACTGAGATTATCAACCGGTTGCAAAAGCCTTGAACCGCAACAGCGCAGGACTGGCCGCCCCGGCAGCCCACACCAGGCTGGTCTCACAGCCCGGCACCGCCCTGCCGCCCTTGAGTTCCCGATAGACCACGCCCGGCCGCTGAAACTGCCGCACGCTGTCGGGCACCCAGGCCACGCCGATGCCAGCGGACACCAGGTTGACAATGGTCTGCATCTGGATGGCCTCCTGTGCCACGCCCGGCAAGTAGCCGGCAGCGTGGTACATCGCAAAAATGGCGTCGTACAGCGAGGGCAGAATACGGCGCGGAAAAATCACCAGCGGCTGGTCGAGCAGATCATCCAGACAAAGCGTGTCCCTGGCAGCCAGCGCGCTTCGCTCGGGCACCGCCAGCACCAGCGGGTCGTGGGAAATACGCTGACAGGCCAGGCCGGGCGGTGCAAATCCGGGCGAATGCAGAATGAAGCCGGCGTCGATTTCACCGCGCTCCAACGCTTCGAGCTGGACGTCGCCGGTCGCTTCAATCAACTCCAGCTGCACCCTGGGATACTGCTCGCGAAAGGCGCGGACCCAGCGCGGCAGCAAGTCAAAACCGACCGTCGAGACAAAAGCCAGCCGCAAGCGCCCGACTTCGCCGTCAGCACTGGCGCGCGCAAAAACCGGCATGGCGCTGGCGCGAGCCAGCAGGTCGCGTGCCTCGGGCATCAGGGCAGCGCCTGCCGCCGTGAGTTGAACGCTGCGCTTGGTGCGGTCAAAAAGTTTCAGTCCCAGCGCGGTTTCCAGCTGGGCAATCGCCTGGGTCAGAGGCGGCTGGGTCATGTTCAGGCGCTGGGCGGCCCGGCTGAAATGCAGTTCTTCAGCCACGGCCAGGAACTGGCGCCACAGCCGCAGTTCAATCAGGGGCGGCTTGCGGGAGTCGGTAAAAGCATCCTTTTTCATATGCAGTACATATTAATCCAGCCTGAAAAATGGATTGGAAAGAATCAGTCAAAACACGCATACTTGGCGCTTCGATTAATTCCCCCTGAGATCCTGTCGCCTGACCGTCATCGAAAAAGTCAGGCGTCCAACCCATCAAGGCAAACCCATGGAAACCAAAGTCATCGCCATCAACCGCCGCTCGGCCAACATCACCGAGGGCAAATCCCGCGCCCCCAACCGCTCCATGTACTACGCCATGGGCTACGAGGAAGGCGACTTCAAGAAACCCATGATCGGCGTGGCCAACGGGCACAGCACCATCACGCCGTGCAACAGCGGCCTGCAAAAGCTGGCCGATGCGGCCATTGACGCGATTGAAGAAGCCGGCGGCAACGCCCAGGTGTTCGGCACACCGACAATTTCGGACGGCATGGCCATGGGCACCGAGGGCATGAAGTATTCGCTGGTCAGCCGCGAGGTCATTTCCGACTGCATCGAGACCTGCGTGCAGGGCCAGTGGATGGACGGCGTGCTGGTGGTCGGCGGCTGCGACAAGAACATGCCCGGCGGCCTGATGGGCATGCTGCGCGCCAACGTGCCGGCGATCTATGTCTACGGCGGCACCATCCTGCCAGGCCACTACAAGGGCAAGGACCTGAACATCGTCAGCGTTTTTGAAGCCGTGGGCGAAAACGCCGCCGGCCGCATGAGCGATGAAGACCTGCTGCAGATCGAGCGCCGCGCCATTCCCGGCACCGGCAGCTGCGGCGGCATGTACACGGCCAACACCATGTCCAGCGCTTTCGAGGCCC
>JBDSZF010000047.1:0-2760 GCA_039925285.1 Polaromonas sp. | reverse complement strand
GTTCTTGTGCACCGACAGGAAGTGGTGACCCCGGCTGGCGGACTGGATGGCGTCGGTGGCGATGCGGATGTTGCCGTCCGTGCCGTTCTTGAAGCCGATGGGGGCCGACAGGCCCGAGGCCAGCTCGCGGTGCACCTGGCTTTCGGTGGTGCGCGCGCCGATGGCACCCCAGGAGATAAGGTCGCCGATGTACTGGGGCGAGATCACGTCTAAAAACTCGCTGCCCGCGGGCAAACCCAAACGGTTGATGTCGATCAGCAACTGGCGGGCGATGCGCAAACCTTCGTCGATGCGGAAGGTTTCGTCGAGGTAGGGGTCGTTGATCAAGCCCTTCCAGCCGACGGTGGTGCGCGGTTTTTCAAAGTACACGCGCATCACGATTTCGAGCGTGCCGGCATATTTTTTACGCTGCTCGGCCAGGCGGCGGGCATAGTCGAGCGCGGCCATCGGGTCGTGAATCGAGCAAGGGCCAATCACCACCAGCAGGCGGTCGTCGGTGCCGGCCATGATGTTGTGAATGTTCTGGCGAGTCTGGGTGATCAGCGATTCGACGGCGGTGCCGTTGATCGGGAAAAAGCGGATGAGATGCTCGGGAGGGGGTAGCACGGTGATGTCCTTGATGCGTTTGTCGTCGGTCTTGCTGGTTTTTTCGACGTTCGCATACCAGTGGGGGCTGGTGGAGGTGGCTTTGGCATTCATCACAGGCTTCCTTTTTTAAAAATTTCAGACTAATTCAGGCAATTTCACGGGATCGATCAATCGGTACGGACAAAAAAAAACCGCCGGGTGGCCGGCGGTTTTTGAGATTCGTTGCGTTTTCTGGTGCTTACGCGAAAGTCTCTCTACCGCCGCAGGCGCTTGAGAACCAAAAGTAAGCAAAAGAAAATTTCGCAGAATTCATCTGCTGCAATGTAGCACAGGTTAAGAAACCATTGCCCAAACTTCTGGCAAAGAAAGCTTTGGACGCCATGCCTGCCATCGATTCAAGCGGTGCCGCCCACGGTCAGACCGTCAATCCGCAAGGTCGGCTGGCCGACGCCGACCGGCACGCTCTGGCCTTCCTTGCCGCAGGTGCCCACGCCGCTGTCAAGCCGCATGTCATTGCCGATCATGCTGATGCGGGTCAGCACATCCGGGCCATTGCCCACCAGCGTGGCGCCCTTGACCGGATATAGTATCTTGCCGTTTTCAACCCAGAACGCTTCGCTGGCTGAAAACACGAACTTGCCCGAGGTGATATCGACCTGGCCGCCGGCAAAGTTCGAGGCGTACAGGCCTTTCTTGATGCTGGCAATGATTTCTTCGGGTGCCTTGTCGCCGCCCAGCATGTAGGTGTTGGTCATGCGCGGCATCGGCACATGGGCGTAGCTTTCGCGCCGGCCGTTGCCGGTGGGTTTGACATTCATCAGGCGCGCATTCATTGAATCCTGGATGTAGCCTTTCAAAATACCGTCTTCAATCAGCACATTGCGCTGGCTGACGTTGCCTTCGTCATCGACATTGAGCGAGCCGCGGCGGTCGGCAAGCGTGCCGTCATCTAGCACCGTCACGCCCTTGGCAGCCACGCGCTCGCCGATGCGGCCCGAAAACGCGCTGGAGCCCTTGCGGTTGAAGTCGCCCTCCAGGCCGTGGCCGATGGCTTCATGCAGCAGGATCCCGGGCCAGCCGGAGCCGAGCACCACCGTCATCTGGCCGGCCGGCGCGGGGCGCGCATCCAGGTTGGTCAGCGCGGCATTCACGGCGGCATCGACATACTCGGCAATTTGCGTGTCGTCAAAATAAGCCAGGCCAAAACGGCCGCCGCCGCCACCCGAGCCGACTTCGCGCCGGCCTTTTTGCTCGGCAATCACCGTCACGCTCAGGCGCACCAGCGGGCGCACATCGGCGGCCAGCGTGCCGTCGGCGCGCGCCACCATCACCACATCGTATTCGCTGGCCAGACCCGCCATGACCTGCACGATGCGCGGGTCCTTGGCCTTGGCGAGCTTTTCGACCTTGCCCAGCAGCTCGACCTTGGCCGTGCTGTCCAGCGTGGCAATCGGATCGAGGTCGCGGTAAAGCGAGCGGCTGCTGGCAATTTTGCGGGCCGGTGTCTTGACGCGGCCGGACTTGGCTGCAGCCGAGATGCTGCGCACGGTACGCGCGGCGTCCAGCAGGGATGCCTCGGAAATGTCGTCTGAATAGGCAAATGCAGTTTTCTCGCCGCTCACGGCGCGAACGCCAACGCCCTGGTCGATGCTGAAGGAGCCCGTCTTGACGATGCCTTCTTCCAGGCTCCAGCCTTCGCTGCGGGTGTACTGGAAATACAGATCCGCATCGTCCACGCCAAACGAGGTGATTTCACCGAGGGCGCGGCTCAGGGCGGCTTCATCGAGGCCGAAGGGCTCGAGCAACAGCTTTTGGGCAATGACCAGCCGATCGGAAGTGGAATCCTTGGTGGGACGGGCCGGCGGACGCCCGGATACATTGGTTTGGCGAACGGATGCGGCGGCGGAGTTGAGTGAGGTCATCCAATGATTGTAGGCAGTGTCATCCTGCGGTGCTGGTCATGGGGATGATGGCCGGGCCGTTCCACCCCAGCCAGGGCCGCGGAACCGGCTTTGCCGGGCCGCAGGCGCAGCGGCCCCCTCGGGGGGCAGCGCAGTACGCGAAGCGACAAGCGTGGGGGCTACATCTCTATGTCTGCATCAGGCGCTTGGCCTTGGCAATCGACATCAGCATGCCGATGGCCAGGCCCAGCGTCACCATGGCCGTGCCGCC
>JBDSZF010000046.1:0-11478 GCA_039925285.1 Polaromonas sp. | reverse complement strand
CAATGCGGCCAACGAGATTGCGGTTGCCGCTTTTCTGGACAAGCGAATCCGCTTTGACCATATTCATCAAGTGAACCATGCAACTCTGGAGGCGGTTTCAGTCTCTGAAGTAAACGATATCGAAGGCCTGCTCGCGCTGGACGCCGAGGCACGGATCGTTGCCGGTCAAATTGCTGAACGTCTGGAGTCCTGAGGTGTTGACACTGGTTTCTTTTGTGGTGACGCTGGGTATCCTGATAGCGGTCCATGAATACGGACACTATCGGGTCGCGGTAGCGTGCGGCATCAAGGTGCTGAAGTTTTCCATCGGCTTTGGCAAGCCGGTCTATACCTGGCGGCTCAAAAACAAAAGCACCGAATTTTCCATCGGCATGCTGCCGCTTGGCGGTTACGTCAAGATGCTGGATGAGCGCGAAGCACCGGTTGATCCAGCCGAGCGTCACCTGGCTTTCAATACCCAGCCGCTCAGGTCACGCGCAGCCGTCGTGGCGGCCGGACCGCTGGCCAACCTGCTGCTGGCCGTGATGCTGTACTCGGTGGTGAACTGGAGCGGCCTGCAGGAGCCCAAGGCTATTCTGGCCAGGCCGGTCGCCGATTCCCTCGCTGAGCGCGCCGGGCTGAACGGCCGCGAAACCGTTCAGCAGGCCGCTTTTGAAGGCGAAGAACTGGAAACGGTGCGCTCGTTTGAAGACCTTCGCTGGCGAATGACGCAGGGCGCGCTCAATGCTCGGGATCTGCAGCTGGTGCTCGGTGATGAATCCAGCCCATCGACGCGAACGGTCGTGTTGCCGCTCAGCAAGCTCGGCAATGCCGAAGCTGACGCCCAGCTGTTCCGCAAAATCGGCATCCTCGGTCCCTGGACCCAGCCTGTGATTGGCGAGATCATGGTGGGCAGCGCGGCCCAGAAATCCGGTCTGCAAACCGGTGATGTGGTCCAGCGCATCGGTAAAACGGCCATCGTCGATGGACAGCAGTTGCGCGAAACCATACGCGCACTGGCATCTTCCTCGGGCGCAAGTGATGCGGCGGTGGCGCCACAAGACTGGCAAGTCCTGAGGGCTGGCAAGCCCGTGGTGCTGAGCGTGACGCCGCAAATAACCAAGGACGGCGGTGTCGCTGTAGCCCGCATCGGGGCTTATGTCGGGGCGTCCCCCGAATTTGTGACCGTGCGTTACGGTCCTCTGGACGGTTTGTGGGGCGGCGCTGTGCGCACCTGGGAAGTGTCCGTACTGACACTCAAGATGATGGGCAAGATGGCCATTGGTGAGGCTTCGCTCAAAAATCTCCGCGGTCCGCTCACGATTGCCGACTATGCAGGAAAGTCCGCCACCCTGGGCTTGACTTCGTATCTGGTGTTCCTGGCCCTGGTCAGTGTGAGTCTGGGCGTATTAAACTTGCTGCCGCTGCCGGTTCTGGACGGTGGTCACCTGATGTATTATCTTTGGGAGTGGATCACCGGCCGGGGCGTGTCAGACGTCTGGATGGACCGGTTGCAGCGCGGTGGCGTTGCGATCCTGCTGGGCATGATGTCTGTCGCCCTCTTCAATGACGTCGCCCGGCTTGTCGGCTAACTTCCTTCCAATTCATGCAAAAGCAATTCAATCAATTCAAAGTTCGTGCTGTCTGCGCCATCGCCGCCGGTCTGTTTTTCGCCACTACAGCTTGGGCTGTAGACCCTTTTACAGTCAGGGATATCCGGGTAGAGGGTTTGCAACGGGTTGAGCCCGGCACCATCTTTGCCTCGTTGCCATTTCGCGTGGGTGAAACCTATAGCGACGACAAAGGCTCAAGCGCCATTCGCGCGCTTTTCGGACTGGGCCTGTTCAAGGATGTGCGTCTGGAAGTCAGTGGCGATGTGCTGGTCGTGATTGTTGAAGAGCGTCCTACCGTGGCCGACGTGGACTTTGTCGGGACCAAGGAATTTGACAAGGAGGTGTTGAAAAAGGCCCTTCGCGACGCCGGTATTGCCGACGGCCAGCCGTTTGACAAGGCACTTGCCGACAAGGCCGAACAGGAACTCAAGCGCCAGTATCTCAACAAGAGCCTGTACGGCGTCGAAGTCATCACCACCGTCACGCCGATTGAGCGCAATCGCGTCAACCTGACGTTTACCGTTGTGGAAGGCGATGTTGCAAAAATCAAGGAAATTCACATCACCGGCAACAAGGCGTTCAGCGCGTCAACGCTGCTGGGCCTGTTTGACCTGGATACGGGCGGCTGGCTGAGCTGGTACACCAAATCTGATCGTTACTCTCGCGCCAAACTCAATGCGGATATCGAAAGCCTGCGTTCCTATTACCTGTCACGCGGCTATCTTGAGTTCAAGGTCGATACCACCCAGGTTGCCATTTCACCTGACAAGCAGAGCATTGCGATTACCCTGAACGTTACCGAAGGCGAGCGTTTCGTGGTGTCAGGCGTCAAGCTTGAAGGCAATTACCTGGGCAAGGAAGAAGAATTCAAAACCCTGGTGACCATCAAGCCGGGCGAGCCCTATAACGCCGATGCGGTGGCTGAAACGACCAAAGCCTTTACCGACTATTTCGGCACTTTCGGATTTGCATTTGCCAAGGTAGAAGCCGCACCGCAAATTGATCGGGCCAACAACCGGGTGGCTTTTGTGCTGCAGGCTGAACCCTCGCGCCGGGCTTACGTGCGGCGCATCAATGTGGCGGGCAACAATCGCACACGCGATGAAGTCGTGCGTCGCGAGTTTCGCCAGTTCGAGTCATCGTGGTATGACGGTGACAAAATCCGCCTTTCCCGTGACCGGGTCGACCGCCTCGGATTCTTTAATGAAGTGAGTCTGGAAACACAGGAAGTCACCGGCACGCCGGATCAGGTCGATGTAACGGTGAATGTGGTTGAAAAACCCACCGGCAATCTGCAACTGGGTGCAGGTTATTCCAGTGCTGACAGCGTGTCCCTGATGTTCGGCATCAAGCAGGAAAACGTGTTTGGCTCGGGCAATTACCTGGGTGTTGAAGTCAACACCAGCAAATCCAATCGTCAGCTGGTGCTCAGCACGATCGATCCTTACTTCACGGCAGATGGCATTTCGCGCTCGATCGATGTGTATGACCGGACGTCCCAGCCCTTGTCAGGGCAGGGCGGCGACTACAAACTGAAAACGCGGGGCGCCAGCATCCGTTTTGGCGTGCCGTTTACCGAGACCGACACAGTTTACTTTGGCAGCGGCTACGAGTCGTTGACGATTGTTGAGGGTACTAACCTTCCAGTCAGCTACAAAGACTATGCCAACCAGTTTGGCTTTAAAAGCAATTCGATTCCCCTGACCGTCGGCTGGTCGCGTGACAGCCGGGACAGCGCCTTGGTGCCTACGTCAGGCCGCTTCCAGCGCGTCTATGGCGACTGGGGCATTGCCGGCGACATCAAGTTCGTTCGCGCCAATTACCAGATCCAGCAGTACATTCCGATCAACAAGCAATTCACGCTGGCCCTGAACGGTGAACTGGGCTGGGGCAAAGGGCTTAACGGCCAGCCTTATCCCCTGTTCAAGAACTATTATTCCGGTGGCTTGGGCTCGGTGCGTGGCTTCCAGCAGGGTTCACTGGGCCCCCGCGACTCCGCTGACAGCCTGTCAGTGGGTGGCCCCAAGAAGCTGACCCTCAATGCCGAGGTGATCGCACCCTTTCCAGGTGCCGGAAATGACCGCACCCTGCGCATGTACGGTTTTGTGGACGTAGGCAATGTCTTCAAGGACAACTACAAACTGAGCGGTCCGGAGGGTCTCAGGGCTTCTACCGGCCTTGGCATCAGCTGGATTTCTCCTGTGGGACCGCTTCGCATTGCCTACGCAGTGCCTCTGCGTAAACAAGCCGGCGATAAAATAGAACGCCTCCAATTCCAAATCGGTACCTCTTTCTAATGAAAAATTTCTCAAGCAAAATTCTCCTTGGCCTGGTCATCGCGGTAGCGGGTTTTTCCGCCAGCGCGCAGGAGTTCAAGGTCGGCGTAGTCAACCTGGACCGCATTTTCCGCGAATCCAATTCAGCCAAGGCTGCCCAGACCAAACTGGAGCAGGAGTTCAGCAAGCGTGAAAAAGAGCTGACCGACATGGGCAGCCAGCTCAAAACACAATCGGACAAGTTCGAGCGTGAAGCGCCGACCCTGGCCGAAAGCCAGCGTACCTTGCGCCAGCGGCAACTGGTTGACCAGGACCGCACCTTCCAGACCAAGCGCCGCGAATTTCAGGAAGACCTGAGCGCCCGCAAGAATGAAGAGCTGCAGCAGGTCATCGAGCGTGCCAACAAGGTGGTCAAAACGCTGGCAGAAACCGAAAAGTACGACCTGATCCTGCAGGAGTCGGTGTACGTGAATCCCAAGCATGACATCACCGACAAGGTGATCAAGGCGCTGAACGCATCCCGTTAATTTCGCTTGGCAGGCATACGCATGAGTGTGGAAATGGCAGGCGTAGCGTGACGCTCCGTCTTGCCGATATCGTTCAGTCACTGGCGGACAAGGCGCAAGCCGAACTGGCGGGCGACCCGGAGTTGCTGATTCAGCGGCTGTCCACCCTGCAGGCCTCAGGTCCGCACGACCTGACATTCCTCAGTCATCCAAAGTACCTCGGCCAGCTTGCGCAGTCTGCAGCCGGTTGCGTGGTTGTCTCACCTTCGGCCCGCGAAGCCGCTATGAATCGCGGTTCCTGCATTGTGGTGGACGATCCTTATCATTACTTTGCACTGATTACCCAACTCTGGAAGCGCCGGCATTTTCCGGACACGGTGCCCGTTATTCATCCCAGTGCTTTCATCCATCCTGCCGCCATCATTGCGCAGAATGTATCGATCGGGGCGTTCGCATGCATCGCAGCTGGCGCCGTGATTGGCGAGGGCGCGCGCATTGCCGAGCATTGTGTTATCGGGGCGAATGCCGTTGTGGGTTCAAACAGCCGGCTTTCGGCGCGCGTGACGGTGGCCGACGCCTGCTGCATTGGCGAGCGCTGCATTATTCACCCGGGAGCCGTGATTGGCGCCGATGGATTTGGTTTTGCGCCGCATGACGGCCAATGGGTCAAGATCGAGCAGCTCGGTGTGGTGCAGATCGGCAATGATGTGGAGATTGGTGCCAACACCTGCATTGACCGGGGCGCGTTGCAGGATACGGTGATTGAAGAGGGTGTCAAGCTCGACAACCTGGTGCAGATCGGTCACAACGTGCGCATCGGCAAACATTCCGCCATGGCGGGCTGCGCGGGCGTGGCCGGCAGTGCCACGATTGGCGCGCGTTGCACGGTGGGCGGCGGCGCGATTGTGCTGGGCCATTTGCGCCTGGTCGATGGCGTTCATGTTTCTGCGGCTTCCACCGTGACCCGGTCGCTTTTGAAGCCTGGTCACTACACCGGCCTGTTTCCCATCGACGACAATGCCGCCTGGGAAAAAAATGCTGCCACGCTCAAGCAGCTTCATGCTTTGCGTGAGCGGCTCAAACAAACTGAAAAATCCCTGCTGCAGCTGCAGGGCACCCTAGAAAAAAAATCATGATGGATATTCACCAGATTCTCAAGTTATTGCCTCACCGCTATCCGATTTTGCTGGTCGATCGCGTCCTCGAAATCGACACCGGAAAAAGCATCAAGGCGCTCAAGAACGTCACGATCAACGAACCTTTTTTCATGGGTCACTTTCCCAAGCATCCCGTGATGCCGGGTGTGCTGATGATCGAAGCGATGGCGCAGGCGGCGGCCCTGCTGTCTTTTTCGACGCTGGGCGTCACGCCCGATGACAAGACGGTTTATTACTTTGCCGGCATTGACGGCGCGCGCTTCAAGCGCCCCGTCGGCCCTGGTGACCAGATGATCATGGATGTGGAATTGCTGCGCATGAAGGCCGGCATTTTCAAGTTCAAGGGCGTCACGCGCGTGGATGGCAACATTGCCTGCGAGGCCGAACTGATGTGTACCATGCGTACCGTTGCCTAAGGGTGTACTGATGACTTTGCCTGTCGCCCCTGCGGGCATTCATGCCACGGCACTGATTGATCCTCTGGCGGAACTGGACAGTTCGGTCTGTGTCGGGCCTTACACCGTCATTGGCCCGCATGTTCGCATCGGGGCCGGCACCACCATCGGCGCCCACTGCGTGATCGAAGGTCACACGACGATAGGCAGTGACAACCAGATTTTCCATTTCAATTCCATCGGAGCGATTCCGCAGGACAAGAAATACGCCGGCGAGCCGTGCGAACTGGTGATCGGCGACCGCAATACGATCCGGGAGTTTTGCTCCTTCAATATCGGCTCGCCCGGTGACCTGGGTGTGACGCGACTGGGCGATGACAACTGGATCATGGCTTACGTGCATGTGGCGCATGACTGCATCGTGGGCAACCACACGATTTTTGCCAACAACACCACGCTGGCAGGCCATGTACAGATTGGCGACTGGGTGATCCTGGGCGGCTTTACCGGCGTGCATCAGTTTGTCAAGCTCGGTGCGCACAGTTTCACCGCCATTTCGTCAGTGCTGGTGGCAGATCTGCCGCCGTTTGTCATGTGTCAGGGTCAACCGGCCGTGGCTCGGTCCATGAACTTTGAAGGCCTGCGCCGCCGTGGATTTTCGCCGGAACGTATTTCGGCGGTCAAGGCCATGCACAAGGCGCTATACCGTGACGGTCTGACGCTGGAGCAGGCCAAGCTCCGGATTGCTGAATTGACTCAAAAGTATCCAGAATCCCGGCCTGATGTAGAAATGATGCTCTCATTTTTAGGGCAAACCTCGCCTCAGCGCGGTATTGTCCGTTAGGCGCTGATGTCTGCAGCGCCTGGTCCTCTGCCCCCCCGGAGAGAGGAGGGGGATGCGGCGCATTCAAGCGCGGCACCCCATATTGCCTTGGTTGCGGGAGAAACTTCGGGTGATCTGCTGGCAGGCTTGCTGCTTGAGGGCTTGAGGGCGCGCTGGCCAGCCTTGACGTCCAGTGGCATCGGCGGCGTGCAAATGGCCCGCCGTGGCTTTCAGGCCTGGTGGCCCAGCGACAAACTGGCGGTGCGCGGCTATGTCGAAGTGCTGCGTCATTACCGCGAGATCCTGGCTATCCGTGAGCAGCTCAAAAAGCGTCTTTTAAATCACACAGGACAGCGCCCCGATATCTTCATCGGCGTCGATGCGCCCGATTTCAACCTGGGGCTGGAGGCGGCGCTCAAGGCTGAAGGCATCAAAACGGTGCATTTTGTCTGTCCATCCATCTGGGCCTGGCGGGCCGGCCGCATCGACACCATCAAGCGCAGCGTGGACCATGTGCTGTGCATTTTTCCGTTTGAACCCGCCTTGCTGGCCGCACATGGAATTGATGCTACTTATGTCGGCCATCCACTGGCCGCTGTGATTCCGCTGCGGCCCGACCGCCAGGCGGCCCGGCGTGTGCTGGGACTGCATGATGACGACACGGTCATTGCGATTTTGCCGGGTAGCCGAAAGTCTGAAATCGAGTACCTGGCGATGCGGTTTTTTAAGGCGGCAGCCCTTGTCCAGCGGAAACAGCCAGCTATTAAATTCATCCTGCCAGCGATCCCTGCGCTGAAAAGCCTGATCGAGCGCCTGGCCGATGAAGCCGGTATGCGGGACCAGGTGCAGATTGTGACCGGCCAGTCGTACGCGGTGCTGGCGGCCTGCGACGTCACGCTGATTGCCAGCGGCACAGCCACCCTGGAAGCCGCCTTGTTCAAGCGGCCGATGGTGATCGCCTACAACATGAACTGGCTGTCGTGGCAGATCATGAAACGCAAGCAGTTGCAACCCTGGGTCGGTTTACCTAATATTCTTTGCCAGGAGTTTGTGGTGCCCGAATTGCTGCAGGATGCCGCTTCGCCCGAAGCGCTGGCACAGGCGCTGCTGCAATGGATTGATGCAAAATCGTCAGCCCCTGAAAAGATAGCCGCCGTTCAACAACGATTTACCCAGCTGCATGCAGATCTGCAGCGAGACACTTCCCAACTGGCCACCGATGCAATCCAGAAAATTCTTGAAACCTGAGCAGACAGTCTTCTCCTGGGACGCTCCCGGACTCATCGCCGGTGTAGACGAGGCCGGGCGCGGGCCGCTGGCCGGTCCGGTCGTGGCTGCGGCGGTGATCCTTGACGAATTCAATCCCATCATGGGGCTGGCGGATTCCAAAAAACTGACCGCCCTGCGGCGTGAAAAGCTTTACGACGAGATCCAGGCCAAGGCGCTGTGCTGCTCGATTGCGCTGGCAAGCGTTGAGGAAATTGACCGCCTGAATATTTTGCAGGCCACCCTGCTGGCCATGAAGCGGGCGGTGGAAGGCTTGCGGCTCAAGCCTTCCAAGGTATTGGTCGATGGCAACCGCTTGCCAACGCTGGTGATTCTGGCGGAAGCCATTGTCAAGGGTGACGCGCTGGTGCCTGCCATTTCGGCCGCCTCGATTCTGGCCAAGGTTTACCGTGACCGCTGGTGCGGCGAGTATCACCTCCAGTACCCGCAGTACGGTTTTGCCGGCCACAAGGGTTATGGCACGGCCGAGCACCTGGCCGCCTTGCGCCAGCATGGCGCCTGTCCGCAGCATCGGCGCTCGTTTGCACCGGTGGCCGGGGTATTGCGATGAGCAGCAGCTTTTCCGTTCCCGTCACCCATGTTTCCTCACGCGACAACGCCCTGGTCAAGGACCTGCGCCGCCTGTCGCAGGACAGCACGGCTTATCGCAAGCAGGGGCGGGTATGGCTGGAAGGCGACCATTTGTGCCGCGCCGCGCTGGCGCGAGGGTTGACGCCTGTGATGGCCATTTTTTCAGAGTCTTTTTGGCCTATGGCCCCCGCCGAATGGACGCAAGTCGCTATTAAAAATATAGTCATTGCTGATGCGCTGTTGCCCGAAATAAGCGGGCTGGAATCGCCGGCGCGCATGGGTTTTGTGCTCGAACTGCCTGCTGCGCCCAAGCTCCAGTGCGATGCGGCGTCTGTCATCCTGGACCGCGTGCAGGATGCCGGCAATGTCGGCTCGATCCTGCGCAGTGCGGCGGCATTCGGTTTTAGCCAGATCATTGCGCTCAAGGGAACGGCTGCGCTGTGGTCACCCAAAGTCTTGCGCGCTGGCATGGGGGCGCATTTTGCGTTGCGTCTGGTCGAGGGCGTTGACTCCGAGGCGCTGGCCGCGTTGATGGTTCCGATTGTGGTCACCAGTTCGCACCACGGGAGTTTTTTGCATGAGCAGCCGATTCCCATGCCATGCGCCTGGGCCATGGGCCATGAAGGGCAGGGCGTGAGCGATGACCTCATGGCGCGGGCCAGCCTGAAGGTGTGCATTGACCAGCCAGGCGGCGAGGAGTCGCTCAACGTCGCCGCCGCAGCCGCCATCTGCCTGTATGCGAGTGCGCTCGTAAAGAAATAAGGCGCTGGGTCAGTCGTAGGGGTTTGTACTGCCACGCTATAATCGGTGGCTTTTCAAATCACAGCTTCGCCCAAGCGCATACAAAGCCAAACCCATTCACAAAAGCAGCCTGCAAGAGTCTGATCAGACGTTTCTTGTGCACGCTTGGGCGAACCGTAAACAACCGGAGAACCCAGTGCTTTTGTCTCTACAGGGAAATACCCCTCCCGCCATCCTGGCGCTCGCAGACGGCACGGTCTTTATTGGCAATTCGATTGGGGCTACGGGCTCCACGATCGGTGAGGTGGTGTTCAATACCGCCATGACCGGCTACCAGGAAATCCTCACGGATCCCAGCTATTGCCAGCAGATCGTCACCCTCACGTATCCCCATATTGGCAACTACGGCATCAATGCCGAAGACGTTGAAGCCAGCAAGGTTCATGCAGCCGGCCTGATCATCAAGGACCTGCCGCTGATTGCTTCGAACTTCCGCATGTCCATGACCTTGCCAGAATACCTGGTCCGCGAAAACATCGTGGCGATTGCCGGGATTGATACCCGCCAGCTGACGCGCCACCTGCGAATTCACGGCGCCCAGAATGGTTGCATCATGGCCCTCGCGCCTGGCGAATCCGTCAGCCAGTCCGCCATTGACAAGGCCTTAGCGACTGCCAAACAGGCACCCAGTATGGATGGCCTGGACCTGGCCAAAGTGGTATCGACCAAACAGACCTACGAATGGACCCAGACCGAGTGGAAGCTCGGCTCGGGCTACGGCGTGCAGATCACGCCCCGCTTCCATGTCGTCGCTTTTGACTTCGGCGTGAAAAACAACATCCTGCGCATGCTCGCCGAGCGCGGCGCCCGCATCACGGTGGTGCCGGCGCAAACCTCTGCCGCCGACGCTCTCAAGCTCAATCCTGACGGCATTTTCCTGGCCAATGGCCCCGGCGACCCGCAGGCTTGCGACTATGCCATCGAGGCGGTGCGCGAGCTGATCGAAACCGGAATTCCGACTTTCGGCATCTGCCTGGGCCACCAGATCATGGCGCTGGCTGGCGGTGCCAGGACCTTCAAGATGAAGTTCGGCCACCACGGTGCCAACCATCCGGTCAAGGACCTGGACACCGGCCGCGTCAGCATCACGAGCCAGAACCACGGTTTTGCGGTCGATGGAAATACCCTGCCAGCCAACCTGCGGCCGACGCATGTCAGCCTGTTTGACGGCACGCTGCAGGGCCTGGCCCGCACCGACAAGCCGGCGTTCTGCTTCCAGGGCCACCCGGAAGCGTCGCCCGGGCCCCACGATATTTCATATTTGTTCGACCGCTTCACGGCGCTGATGGCGCAAAGCTTGGAGAAGAAAAATGCCTAAGCGCACAGACATCAAATCGGTTCTTATCATTGGCGCCGGCCCTATCATCATCGGCCAGGCCTGCGAGTTTGACTACTCCGGCGTGCAGGCCTGCAAGGCATTGCGCGAAGAGGGCTACAAGGTCATCCTGATCAACAGCAACCCGGCCACGATCATGACCGACCCGGCGACCGCTGACGTCACCTACATCGAACCCATCACCTGGCAGACGGTGGAAAAAATCATCGCCAAGGAACGGCCTGACGCGATTTTGCCGACCATGGGCGGCCAGACCGCGCTCAATTGCGCGCTCGATCTGTGGCACAACGGCGTGCTCGACAAGTACCAGGTCGAGCTGATCGGCGCCAAGCCCGAAGCCATCGACAAGGCCGAAGACCGGCTGAAATTCAAGGACGCGATGACCAAGATTGGTCTCGGTTCGGCGCGCTCGGGCATTGCCCACAGTATGGACGAAGCCTGGACGGTGCAGAAAACCCTGGGTTTCCCGACGGTCATTCGCCCCAGCTTCACGCTGGGCGGCACCGGCGGCGGAATTGCCTACAACCCGGAAGAGTTCGAGGAAATCTGCAAGCGTGGCCTCGAAGCCTCGCCGACCAATGAACTCTTGATCGAAGAGTCGCTGCTCGGCTGGAAAGAGTACGAGATGGAAGTGGTTCGCGACACCGCCGACAACTGCATCATCGTCTGCTCGATTGAAAATCTGGACCCGATGGGCGTGCATACCGGCGACTCGATCACGGTGGCACCGGCCCA
>JBDSZF010000045.1:0-14372 GCA_039925285.1 Polaromonas sp. | reverse complement strand
ACAGCCTGGCGGGGCTGGCGCAGGAGGCGCGCCGGCAGCTCAAGCCGGAACTGGCAAAAATCCTCTGGCAGATGAAAAACCTCGAGGAGGCGGACGTCGCGTAGGCGGCCGGCACCCCTGACTTTTGTCCCTTTGTAGGAAGTGCCCAGCCACAGTTTGCGGCGCTGTCTGACGCCTGGCACCGGCCCGCGCAGGCAGACTGAATGCCTCACCTATCCATGAATCCGGCATGCATCGACACCCGCCTGCATTCCTCGAAGGAACCGACATGACTGAAAAAACCGCCTCCGTGCATTGGCAAGGCCAGGGCAAAAAAGGCCAGGGCCAGATCAGCACCGAAACCGACGCGCTCAAGGCCTACCCTTATGGCTTTGGCAGCCGCTTTGAAGATGACGGGCGTGGCACCAACCCGGAAGAGCTGCTTGGCGCGGCCCATGCGGCCTGCTTCACCATGGCGTTTTCGTTTGCCTGCGACAAGGCCGGCTTTGCCACCACCTCGGTGGACACCCAGGCCAAGGTCCGGCTGGTGCCGCAAGGCGATGGTTTCCTGATTGAGCGGATTGCACTGACGCTGGACGCAGTGGTTCCGGGCATGGATGAAGCCACTTTCCAGGACATCGCCGAAGCCGCCAAGAAGGGCTGCCCGCTGTCCAAAGCACTGGCCAGCGTGCCGGAAATCAGCCTGTCAGCCAGCCTGCACCATTAGGCGTCAGGCGCAAACCTCACGAAAAAGCCACGTATGAGCCAAAAAACCAACTTCACTTTCGATGTGCATTACCCCGCACACGCCGGCAGCACCGAAGCCCAGCGCAATGAGTTGATGGGCGCGCTCGACCTTTCACTGCAGCAATTGCTGGCCACGAAGGACAGCGGCGCCAGCGTGGCGGTCAGTGACAGCCACAAAGGCCCCGACAACAAGATTGTCGAGCTGACCACCAGCCTGCAGGACGCGCAGATTGCCGAACTCCTTGAGGCGTTCAGCATGCGGCATGGCGTGGTCGTGTCGGCGCTGGAGTAAAGCTGCGGGCCGTAGCGCCAGGCTAGGCCAGCAGTTCCAGCAGCCGCTGCAGCGCATGCCGCACGCTGGCCTGGCGCACGGCGGCGCGGTCGCCGTCAAAGCGCTGCATCTGCGTCACGATGCCGGCGGCCGGTGTGGCCCAGCCAAACCAGACCGTGCCGACAGGCTTGTCCGCGCTGCCGCCGGTGGGGCCGGCTACGCCGGTGACGGCTACCGCCACCTGGGCGCGCGAATGGGCCACAGCGCCCTGCGTCATGGCGCGCGCCACTTCTTCGCTGACTGCGCCATGGCGGCCGATCAGCGCGGCATCGACGCCCAGCAGTTCGGTCTTGGCTTCATTCGAATAGCTGACAAAGCCGCGTTCAAACCAGTTGCTGGAGCCCGCGAGGTCGGTGCAGGCGGCCGAAAGCATGCCGCCGGTGCAGCTTTCGGCGGTCGCCATCAGCCAGCCTTTTTTTTGCAGGATCTCCGCCAGATCGGCCGTCAGCGCAAGCAGGTCCGGGGCGCCATGCGCTGGTTTTGAGAGCGAATCGGTCATGCCAGAAATCTCCACAGGGCCATCACCAGTAGCGTGCAGCCTGCCGCCACGAGGTCATCGGCCATGATGCCAAAGCCGGCCCAGGTCCAGGCGTGCCGGTCGGTTGCCGGATCAACACCGTGCGACAGCCGGTCGGCCCAGCCGACCGGGCCGGGTTTGGCCGCGTCGAAGTAGCGAAACAGGGCAAAAGCCACGGCTTGCCCGAAGAGTCCGGTCGGCATGACCAGCCAGAGCACCAGCCAGAAGGCCGCAATCTCGTCCCAGACAATGCTGCCCGGGTCGAGCACCCGCATGTTCCGGGCGGTGATCGCGCAGACCCACCAGCCCAGCGGGATGGACACGGTAATCACCCAGCCGATTTCAGCGGGCGAAAGCCAGCGCTGCAGCACCAGGAAGGACAGCCAGGCCCACAGCGTGCCAGCGGTTCCGGGGGCGAGCGGGCTCAGGCCCGAGCCGAATCCCAGGGCCATGAAATGCGCGGGATGCGCGAGCAGGAATTTGGCTGTGGGTCGCACGGGGCCGGCAGGGGCGGTTGCTGGCGACAGCGGCAAGTCGGTCATGCTCGGATTCCGGAGTCAGGCAAAGTGGTCAAAGGAGGAGAAATGGCCGCTCATGGGCTGGCCCTGCGCATCCAGCAGCCGCAAGCCGGGCGCGGCATCGATACGGCCGATGCGGGTGACGGGCGTCTTGGCCTGACGTGCTGCGGCCATAACGGCTTCGCGGGCCGATACCGGGGCGGTAAAGGCCAGTTCATAGTCGTCGCCGCCCGCGAGCACGCATTCGAGCTGTTTTTTGAAGGACACAAGGCCTGTAGCCCATGAAGGATGCGTGCAGGCTGCTATTAGATGCGCAGCAGTCGAGGTCTCCAGCGTAGCCCCGACGCCGGAGGCTTTCAGGAGGTGCTGCAGGTCGCCGAGCAGGCCATCGCTGATGTCGAGCGCTGCAGACGCCACACCGCGCAGCGCCTGGCCCAGCGCGACGCGGGGCGTGGGCTGCTCCAGCCGCTGCCGGGCTTGCGTCAGCAGGTCGGCCGGCAAGGTGAGGCTGCCGCGCAGCGCTTCGAGCGCCAGCCGCGCATCGCCCAGCGTGCCGCTCACATACACATCGTCACCGGCCCGGGCGCCCGAGCGCAGCAGCGCCTGGCTTTTGCCATCCAGCACAGGCACTTCGCCAAACACGGTGATGCAGATGTTGAGCGGCCCTTGCGTGGTGTCGCCGCCAACGAGTTCGCAGCCGTGGGTATCGGCGAGCGCCAGCAGACCGCGCGAGAAGGACGCCAACCAGGCCTCGTCGGCGCGCGGCAGGGCCAGCGCCAGCGTGAAGGCCAGCGGCGTGGCGCCGCAGGCGGCGAGGTCGCTCAGGTTGACGGCGAGCGCCTTGTGGCCCAGCGCGGCCGGATCGACATCGGCAAAGAAATGCCGGCCTTCGACCAGCATGTCGCTGGAGATGGCCAGCTGCGTTCCCGGCGATGGTTGCAGCAGCGCGCAGTCATCGCCCACGCCGAGCACGGCGCGGGCTGCGGGGCGCGTGAAATAGCGCGCAATCAAGTCAAATTCACCCATCCGGCAAGCATACAGGCAATGCGGGCACCCGCGCTGTCAGAGCGCGCTCAGAAAGCGGATGGAAGATCCCGGCTACTGGATGTGGTTCACGCCACCGCGGAACCGGTCTGCCGCCTGCCGGATGACTTCGGCCAGCAGCCGTTCCTCGCCCTGGCGCTCGCGCAGCCAGCGCGCGTCGTTGTCGTTGCGCTCGACGCTGTTGCGCAGCAGCTGGATGGAGGCGCTGGCGCCCACGCTCTGGGCATGCCGCTCAATCCGGGCCATGGTCATCAGGATGTGTTCGCGCAGCGGCATGTGGCCGCCGGTGGCCGGGTCCACGTAGACCGCGTCCAGCCCGAAACGGCAGGCCTGGAAACGGTTGTAGGTGTAGACCAGGTAGTCGTCTTCGGCCGGCATGAAGGGCTGCTCGTTCATGAACCACGAGCCCAGCGCCTGCACATAGCCGGCCAGCGCGGTGGCGCGCTCGATTGTCAGCGGCGTGTCGAAGACGCGGATTTCGATGGTGCCAAACTCCGGCTTGGGCCGGATGTCCCAGTAGAAATCCTTCATGCTCTTGACCACGCCGGTGTGCGCCATCTTGTTGAAGTACACCGTGAACTCGTCCCAGGTCAGCGCGAACGGGGCGCGGCCCGACAGCGGAAAGGCAAACACCGAATTGAGCCTTGCCGAGTCAAAGGCCGTGTCCTGGCCCTGCACATAGGGACTGGACGCCGACAGGGCGATGAAGTGCGGGATGTAGCGCGACATGCGGTGCAGCGTCAGCAGCGCGGTGTCGGCGTCGGGGCAGCCGATGTGCACATGCTGGCCGAAGATCGTGAACTGCTTGGACAGGTAGCCGTAGAGCTCGGACAGCTCGCGAAAGCGCGGCTTGTCGTAGATGCGGCGCTCGTGCCACTGCTGGAACGGATGGGTGCCGCCGCCGACCACGGCAATGTTGAGCTTGTCGGCCGTTTTGACCAGCGCATCGCGGATTTGCGTCAGCTGCCCCAGCACTTCAGAGGACGACTGGCACACGCCGGTGGAGACCTCGATCATGCTCGACGTCATCTCGGGCACCACCGCGCCGGGCAGCGCGATCTTGCTCATCAGCCGCAGCATGGCCTCGGCGTAGGGCGCCAGGTCGTAGTCGTGGGTGTTGACGAGCTGCATTTCAAGCTCGACACCCAGCGACAGGGCGGCGGATTTCTGGAACGGTTCAAGACTCATGGACAGGTCCGGTTGAAGGGCCGCGCACCAGGGGCGCCCAGGATTTGGAGCATTCGCCAGCGCGGTAAAGGGCCGTCGTGGCCAGCACGGCGCCCAGCACTTCCATCAGCAAAATGGCGGGCAGGGCAATGATGGCCACCTCGCGTCCTATGGGGCCGGACGCCGCCACATACTGCGACACCAGCAGCAGCGCTACCGACGACATGGGCGACATCGCGAAGCCGACCCACAGGCCCTGTTTCCAGCTGGTGCCGCTGCCGACATTGCCGATGGCAACGCCGGAGATTTTGGCCATCATCCGCGCCACCACCAGCACGACAACCAGGCTGGCGACCGGACGGCTCCAGTCCGCCTGCGCCGCCACCACTGACACGAGGACGAACATCAGCATGGTCAGCATCGACGAAGCCGTGCCCATCTGCCGGGGCCAGGACCAGGGGCGCGGGTTGAGCTGCTTGAGCAGCATGCCGCCCAGCAAGGCCGCCAGTGGCGCCGAGCCGCCGAAGTTGGCCGCTACCGCAGCGCCCGCTGCAATCAGCGCGAGCAGCAGGATGGCGGTGTTTTCGCTGGTCGGACTCATGACCCGCAGCGCGGCGCGCAGCACCAGCGCCAGCACGGCGCCGACCACCACCGACAGGCCCAGCACCACCAGCACCGGGAACAGGGTGCTGGTCAATCCGGCTTCGCCGCGTGGCATCATGCCGGCGCGGGCGCTGCACAGCGTCAGGGCATACAGGGTGCTCAGGGTGGACAGCACCATCGCACGCTCGGTGACCGGGCCGGCGGCCCGCGTGTCGATGGCCACCCGCGAAAGCACCGCCGGCGACGCGGCGATGGCCAGCAGCGCGAGTGATTCGGCGACGACTTCGCGCACGCCCATCAGTCCCATCAACCAGTACACCAGCCCAAAGGTCAGGGCCGATTCGGCCACGCTTTGCACCAGCACCATCGGGTTATGGCGAAACCAGCGCAGGGAAATGCGCCCGCCGGCTTCAAAAAGTACCACCGCCACGCCCAGTTCGAGCAGGAAAAGACCGGTTCCCTGCAGCGGCCAGGCCGCGCCCGTGAATCCGGCCAGACCGGCAAAGGCGCCGACAGCCGAATAGCCAATCACCTTGGGCAAGCCGGTATAGCGGTTGACAAGATGGCCGGCCGCTGCGGCAATCGCCAGCAGGATCGACCATTGAACGGTCGGCAGTCCGGCCGATGGCTTGATCCATTCGGCCCAGATGGCCAGGATTTCATTCATGGGAAGGGGGGTCTCCAAGGTAGGGGATTGATGCCTGGGCGGCCAGGTCGGAAGACCGGCAAGACGAAACGCCCGACGGGCCCTGAACCGGGCGGCAAGCCCTGGAAATCCTGTGGTTGCCAGACGAAACGCTAATAATAGATGAATTTATAGTCTTTTGACGAAATGTTTGGTAGGGTAAGGCCTGCATCCCCGCATTCAGACGGGAATGAAAAAACTCAGCGGATGGCTGCGCCAGCGCGCCAGAATAGCCGAGCGGATGCGGGCGCGGTCCAGTTTGCTGACGTTGTGAGCCTGCAGTGCCAGCCGGAAGGCAAAGTAAAAGCTCACGCCCAGATTGAGTGCGCCAATCAGCGGAATCGAGGCCATGCTCCACCAGATCGCCGCCTGCCTGAAGGCCTCCAGTCCCAGCGATGCCCCGGCTGCGGCGAGTTGCCCGGTCGAGAGCGTGACATGGCGCAATTCAAGCTCAAGGCCAAAGAAGCCGGTGAATGCGGGAATCAGGCCCAGCATGAACGCGAGCGAGATATTCGACGCAAACCCCGAGATATGTTCGCGCATGAAAGCCGACCAGCGGGCCGCGCGCTCTGTGCCCAGCACGGCGGTAAAGCGCGGATTGTGCTGCATGGCCGAGCCCAGGTGGTGCAGTACAAACCAGTTTTCAACCCAGCCGGCGATCATGCTGGAGGCAAACAGCACCACGCCGGTAAACGCCGCCCAGAGCAGCGTCGGGCCCAGCAGCGAGAGCGATTCCACCACATGGTGGGCGCTGTCGGGGTTGATCATCGGCCGTCCCAGCACCAGCTCGATCACGGCATTGACCAGTAGCACCGCCGGCACCACCATGAACACATTGCCAAATACCGCCGCCACCTGCGAGCGCACCAGGTGCGTGACTTCATCGACAAAGTCCTCCAGCGTGGTGGTGGATTCGTCCGAGTCGATGTCCTTGAGCTTGGCCGCCATGGCCGGTGCGGTCATGGCCGGCTGCTTGGTGGCCAGCGTGAAATGCAGCAGCTGGATCAGGACAAACGAACCCGCATAGGCCACGCTGGCCCAGAAGCCGCCCCAGAAAGCCGACAGGCCAATGCCTACGATCATGAACTTGAGCAGCGTCGTCAGGGCGGTGATGGCGCCGCCGCCCATCGCTTTGCCCAGCATTTCCTGGTACTCGGCGCGGTTGCGGGTGATGTAGTGCTCGCCGGTTTCGGCGCTGCGCTCGGCCATCTTGGCTGACAGCAGGGTTGAGTTGGCGCTGACCAGCGCGCCTATGCTTTTGCTGTCCTGCGCGATGATGACGCGGCGCGCCAGCAACTTGAGCGCGGCCATGGCGGGTTTGGGCGAGAGCAGGGCGTCGAGCAGCTCACGATCACGCAGCAGGCGCGCCCGCAACTGGCGCAGCCGGAACACCATGCCGACGGAAACGCCGTTTTCCTCCACATGGGCATAGATGTTGTTGAGCGCCTGACGGCAGGCATCGAGCCGCTCGCGGTATTGAGTGACGGCGGCCTGCAGCGCCTGATCGTCGTGCTGGTGCTGAAAAAAGGCGTTGCGCAGTTCCTGCACATCGGCGGGCAGGGCATGAAAGGCGCGTGCATGCGGACTGTCCCGGTCCATGCGCAGCCGCAGCTCGGGCGCAAAGCCGGTGGCGCGGATTTGCGCGGTGCAAAAAGTGATGGCATCCATCAGGCTGTAGTGCCAGCGCCGGGTATCCTGCGCGGGGTTGGCCGACAGGAGCGCGGTGAGCTGCTCGATCTGCGGCTCCTCCAGCGCACTGAGCCACTGGGCATCAAAGCGCGTTGGCATCACGAGTGGAAACAGCTCGGCCGCATCGCGCGTTTCGGGCGTGCCGGGCAGCAGCTTGCGGCGCAGCCGCTCGGCCAGTTCGCTGACAAAAGCAGTGCGCGGCGCAAAGCCGAAATCCGCCAGCAAGGGGGTGATGTCAACCGTCTGGATCAGTGTTTCCCACCAGGCCTGCAGACGCGCCTGCACCTCGGGCTGCAGCTGGACGGCATCGATGAACGCCTGGACCCGTGCCACGGCGGCCTGGGCCGAGGTCCTGTCGCCGCGAATCCATTCAAACAGCTGGATCAGCCAGACATGGCGGTCGGCCAGGCCGGCCGCAGGATCCAGCGCCCTGAGCAGTTGGGGCAGGTCTTTCATCGCAAGAGGCACGGCCACAGGGTCAATGCAGTACCCGCCGGGAAGGGCTGTTGCCGTTCGTGGCTTCGAGCACAAACAGGGGAATCACCGCCTCAAAGCGCTCGCCATCCTCGGCGACGCAAAAGTAGCTGCCGTGCATGGTGCCGCTGGCGGTGCGCAGGCGTGAGCCGCTGGTGTACTGGAAGGCCTCGCCGGGTTTGAGCAGCGGCTGCTGGCCGACCACGCCCAGGCCCTTGACCTCTTCGGTGTGGCCATTGGCGTCGCTGATGACCCAGTGGCGCGCAATCAGCTGGGCGGGAACCTGGCCCGTGTTGGTCACGGTGACGGTGTAGGAAAAGCCGTAAATCCCCTGGTCGGGCGCTGACTGTTCAGGCCGGTACTCGGGGGCGACTTCGCAGGAAAATTGGTATTTGGACATGGCGGCGGCAGCAATCGGTTAGCCTGTCATGTTAACCGCCCCGGTGTCCTGTTGCCCTGGCGCTCCCGGGGTGCTGACGCCGCGCCCGCTTGCTGCGACAATCCTGTGCATGCCTAAAACCCCCCCCGCCTACCGGATTGCCCCCTCCCTTTTGTCCGCCGACTTTGCCTGTCTGGGTGACGAGCTCAAAGCCGTCATTGCCGCTGGCGCTGACTGGATTCACTTTGACGTGATGGACAACCATTACGTGCCCAACCTGACCTTCGGGCCGATGATCTGCCAGGCGCTCAAGCCCCATTCCAAGCGCGCTGACGGCACCGCCGTGCCGATCGATGTGCACCTGATGGTGCAGCCGGTTGACAGCCTGGCAGCCGCCTTTGCCGATGCCGGCGCCGACCTGATCAGTTTTCACCCGGAAGCCTCCGGCCATGTGCACCGCAGCGTGCAGGCGATCAAGGCCAAGGGCTGCCAGGCCGGGCTGGTGTTCAACCCGGCGACGCCGCTGGACGTGCTGGACTGGGTGATCGAGGACATCGACCTGATCCTGATCATGAGTGTCAACCCCGGCTTTGGCGGCCAGAGCTTCATCGATTCGGCGCTGCGCAAGATCGAGCAGGCGCGCAAGCGCATTGACGCGTCGGGCAAGGACATCCGCCTTGAAGTCGATGGCGGCATCAAGGCGGGCAACATCCGCCGCGTGGCCGATGCCGGTGCCGATACTTTCGTGGCCGGCAGCGCCATTTTTGGCCAGCCGGACTACAAGGCCGTGATCGATGCCATGCGCGGGGCGCTGCAAGGCTGACCAGCCTGGGCGCCGAGCCTAGCGGCATGGCGCAGATGAATCTGGCCAGGCGTTCCGGCTTTTGTCGCTGCGCCAGCGCCGCTTCATACAGCACGAGTGTGACCACAGTCGCTAACGCAGCGAGCCAGGTGGTGGTGGTCATTCACGGGCCTCAGCGGGTGCGACGGGCTGACGACAGCTTTTGTCCTTCGAACAGCTCGAACAGGCCCATGCCGGCAAGCATGGCGAGGACAAAAACCAGGGCTTTGATCTGGCCCATGCCCAGCGCGACGATGGCCGGCCCCGGGCAGAATCCGGCGATGCCCCAGCCAATGCCGAACAGCGTGCTGCCCATGACCAGCCGGCGGTCAATAAGGCGGGCCGTGGGCAGCTTCATGGCTGCGCCCAGCAGCGACATAGTGCGTTTGCGCGCCAGGAAAAAGGCAATGCTGCTTACGGCGATGGCCCCGCCCATGACAAAGCCCAGCGACGGGTCCCAGCGTCCGAACAGGTCAAGAAAACCCAGCACCTTGGCCGGATTGGCCATGCCGGAAACGATCAGGCCCAGGCCAAAAACAAGGCCGGCGAGCAGGGAGGTGAATGCAAGCATGGCAGCCCCTTAAATGTTGAGGAGATGGCGAATCACGAACACAGTGGCAAAGCCCGCCGCCATGAAACTGGCAGTCGCGACCAGCGAGCGTGGCGACAGGCGCGACAGGCCGCAGACGCCATGGCCGCTGGTGCAGCCCGAGCCGTAACGTGTCCCCACGCCGACCAGCAGGCCGGCGATGATGAGGGCGCCGTAACCGGCGTCGATTTGCGGCAGGGGTGGCAACTCGATCAGTCCATACGCCAGTGGTGCGACGACCAGGCCGAGCATGAAGGCAGCCCGCCAGGCGATGTCATCCCTGAGCGGCTTGAGCAGTCCGCCAAGCACGCCGCTGATGCCGGCAATGCGGCCATTGAGCAGCAGCAACAGGGCTGCGGCCAGCCCGATCAGTGCGCCGCCAGCCAGTGCGGACCACGGCGTGAAGTGATTCCAGTCAATGATCATGATTTTCCTTGGGGCAGTAAAGGCGGTAGAGCACCGCCACGATGTCCAGCATGGCCGGGTCGGCAATGCTGTAGTAAATGTTCTTGCCCTGGCGCCGGGTGTTCACCGCGCCTTCGGTGCGCAGCACGCCCAGTTGTTGCGACAGCGTAGGCTGGCGAATGCCGAGTTGCTCTTCCAGCTCGCTGACACACAACTCGCCTTGCGAAAGCTGGCACAGCAACAGCAGCCTCTCTTCATTGGCCAGCAGCTTCAGGGCGCCAACCGCCTGCGCTGCGGCATGGCGCAGGACTTCGGTATCAATCACGGGGTGAGCGAGGGTCATCAAGGTGTCTATGAGGTTTAACTTGACTTTAGTATATCAATCAATATAATATTAGTCAATGCATTGATGAGGCCCTTATGAGCAACCCAATCACGACCCAAGCATTTTTCGATCCTGCCACCTGGACCGTGACCTATGTGGTCTGGGCTCATGCGAGCCGCCACGCTGCGGTGATTGATCCGGTGCTCGACTACGATTTCAAGTCAGGCCATACCCACACCGGGTCTGCTGACAGGGTGCTGGCCTATCTGAGCGAAAACAGCTTGCAGGTGGACTGGATTCTCGAAACCCATGCCCATGCCGACCACCTGTCAGGCGCGCATTACCTGCAGGAGCGTGTCGGCGGGCGCATTGCCATCGGTGAGCACATTCGGGAGGTGCAGACGGTCTTCAGCAAAATTTTCAACTTCGAGCGCAGCTTTTTGCCCGACGGCAGCCAGTTCGAGCATTTGTTCAAGGATGGCGAAACCTTCATGATCGGCGATGTCCAGGCCACCGCGCTGCTGGTGCCGGGGCACACGCAGGCCGACATGGCTTACCGGGTGGAGAATTCGGTGTTTGTCGGCGACACGCTGTTCATGCCCGACGTGGGCACCGCCCGCGCCGATTTCCCGGGCGGCGATGCCCGGCAGTTGTACCGCTCCATCCAGCGCCTCTTGCAGTTGCCAGCTGAAACCGTGATGTACGTCTGTCACGACTATCCGCCGGCATCGCGTGAGCCCCAATGGCAAACGAGCGTGGCCGAGCAGCGCGCCGGCAATATCCACGTGCGGGACGGCATCAGCGAAGATGCGTTTGTCGCCATGCGCACCGCCCGCGATGCGACGCTCGACATGCCGACGCTGATCCTGCCGTCGATCCAGGTCAACGTGCGCGCCGGGCAGATGCCGCCGCCTGACGACAATGGCGTGTCTTACCTGCGGATTCCGCTCAACACGCTGCCGGTTCACCGTTGATCCAGCCGCCGGGCACAATGCACGACTCATTTCAGAACTCTATTTTCTCTATGACGGACTTTACTTCCTTGAACCACAGCCTGTATGACGCGGCCATCGTCGATCTGGATGGCACGATGGTCGATACCATGGGCGACTTCGTGGTGGCGCTCAACCTCATGCTGGCAGACCTGTCGCCCCAGGGCTTTTCGGACCGAACGCTTGATGCCGCCACCGTGAGCCGCATGGTGGGCAAGGGCTCGGAGCATTTGATTCGATGGGTGCTCGATCACATTCAGGCGCAATCAGTGTCGCTGCAACCAGCGATTGACCCAATCGCAAATTACGACCGCGCCTATGCCAGTTACCAGAAGCACTACGCGGCCATCAATGGCAGGTATTCAACGCTTTATCCGGGGGTGCTGGAGGGGCTGCATGGTTTGAAGGCGGCAGGACTCCAGCTGGCCTGCCTGACCAACAAGCCGGCCGAATTTGCGCGTTCGCTGCTCAAGCTCAAAGGCCTGGACGGTTTTTTCAGCGAAGTCTTTGGCGGGGATTCCTTTGCGCGCAAGAAGCCCGATCCCTTGCCCTTGCTGAAAACCTGCGAAGTCCTTGGAACGGCGCCCGGCCGTACCCTGATGATCGGCGACTCCAGCAACGACGCCCGGGCGGCGCGGGCGGCGGGCTGTCCGGTGCTGCTGGTGACCTATGGCTACAACCATGGCGAGCCGGTGCGCGCGGTCGATTCCGACGGGTTTATGGACTCGCTGGCAGAACTGGGCAAACGGCGCTGACAGCGAGGCTGGCGCGCGGCTCTTTGCTACACTTTGGGCAACATGTTCATTCATCGCATCAATCAAACAGCTTGTGCAGGCCGGGGAGCCTGGCTGTGGCGTCCCTGTCATCTCTCGCACGCCTGAGGCGTTCGCAGCTTCGCTCATGGTGGTGAGCCTGCGCATGGCCCCGCCGCCTGCTTTATCCCGAATTGATGCGCTCTTGCACCACGCAGGAGTATCCCGGCCCCGGACTTCGGGGCGTTTTGAATGACAGAAGCCGACGTTTTTTTGATGCGCATCGTCTTCTGGTGAAGGACCCCTTGTGATTACTGAACTCGAATTTAAAAGTCTCGCCGGCCAGGGCTACAACCGTATCCCGCTGATGCTCGAAGCATTTGCCGATCTCGAAACCCCGCTCTCGCTCTACCTCAAGCTCGCTCATGCCAAGGACGGCGGGAAATTCAGCTTTTTGCTCGAATCCGTCGTCGGCGGTGAGCGTTTCGGGCGCTACAGCTTCATCGGCCTGCCGGCGCGCACGCTGCTGCGCTCGTCGGGCTTTGGCGTTGAGGCGCTGACCGAGGTCGTGACCGATGGCCAGGTCGTTGAAACCTCCCGCGTCAATCCGCTGGACTTCATCAGCGACTACCAGAAACGTTTCAAGGTCGCGCTGCGGCCCGGCCTGCCGCGTTTTTGCGGCGGCCTGGCGGGTTATTTCGGCTATGACGCAGTGCGCTACATCGAAAAAAAGCTGGAAAACTCCTGCCCGCCAGATACCCTGGGCTGCCCCGACATCCTGCTGCTGCAATGCGAAGAGCTGGCCGTCATCGACAACCTGTCGGGCAAGCTCTACCTGATCGTCTATGCCGACCCGGCCCGGCCCGAAGCCTATGCGAACGCCAAGAAACGCCTGCGCGAACTCAAGGAGCAGCTCAAGTATTCGGTGACCGCACCGGTGGTCAAGCCTTCGCAGGGCTATCCGGCCGAGCGTGAATTCGCCAAGGCCGATTACATCGCCGCCGTGGAGCGCGCCAAAAGGCTGATCGAGGGCGGTGACTTCATGCAGGTGCAGGTCGGCCAGCGCATCAAGAAGCGCTACACCGAGTCGCCGCTGTCGCTGTACCGGGCGCTGCGCACGCTGAACCCGTCGCCCTACATGTATTACTACCATTTCGGGGACTTCCATGTGGTCGGCGCGTCGCCTGAAATCCTGGTGCGCCAGGAACAGGTGGCGGAGGGCCAGAAGATCACCATTCGCCCGCTGGCCGGCACCCGGCCGCGCGCCTCCTCGCCAGAAGCCGACAAGGCCACCGAGCACGAACTCATCAACGACCCGAAAGAGCGCGCCGAACACGTCATGCTGATCGACCTGGCGCGCAACGACATCGGCCGCATCGCCAAGACCGGCACGGTCAAGGTCACTGAAGCCTTCGCCGTCGAGCGCTACAGCCATGTGATGCATATCGTCAGCAATGTCGAAGGCATTCTCAATGACGGCATGACCTGCATGGACGTGCTCAGGGCGACTTTTCCGGCCGGCACGCTGACCGGCGCGCCCAAGGTGCATGCGATGGAATTGATCGACCAGCTGGAGCCCAACAAGCGCGGCCTGTACGGCGGTGCCTGCGGCTACTTGAGCTATGCCGGCGACATGGATGTGGCGATTGCGATCCGCACCGGCATCATCAAGGACCAGGTGCTGTATGTGCAGGCGGCGGCCGGCGTGGTGGCCGATTCGGTGCCCGAACTCGAATGGAAAGAAACCGAGGCCAAGGCGCGCGCCTTGCTGCGCGCGAGCGAACTGGTTGAAGAAGGACTGGAGTAAGCCATGACGAAGCTGATTCACAAGGTTGAATACTGCCACACCATGGCCGACGTGCGCCGCAACATCGATGCGCTGGACGAGCGCATCGTGGCCTTGGTGGCCGAGCGCAGCGGCTACGTGGCCCAGGCCGCCCGCATCAAGCAAAACGCCGATCAGGTGCACGACCAGGCTCGCATCGATTTCATTGTGGACCGGGTAAAAGCCATGGCCCGCGAGCAGGGCGCGCCCGAGGCCGTGATTGAGGCGGCCTACCGCGCCATGATTGATGCATTCATCGAATTTGAGCGCGGCGAATTCAAACGCCTGCGCCAGGAGACCTGAGCCATGAAACTTTTAATGATCGATAACTACGACAGCTTTACCTACAACATCGTCCAGTACTTTGGCGAGCTGGGTGCCGCGGTGGAGGTCTTTCGCAACGATGAAATCACGGTCGCCGAGATTGCCGCGCGACTGGACGCAGGGCAGCTTGACCGCCTGGTGATATCGCCCGGCCCGTGCTCGCCCGCCGAGGCCGGCATTTCGGTG
>JBDSZF010000044.1:0-3163 GCA_039925285.1 Polaromonas sp. | reverse complement strand
TTCGGCGCCGCCTGACCCAGGCCGCAAATCGACGCATCGGTCATCACCCCGTTCAGATCTTCCAGCGTGGCATGGTCCCAGCGCGGCGCTTCCATCAGCTTCGCTGCCTTGGCGGTGCCGACGCGGCAAGGCGTGCACTGGCCGCAGCTCTCGTTCGCAAAAAAGCGCATCATGTTCAGCGCCGCGTCGCGCGCCTTGTCATGCTGGCCCAGCACGATGACGGCGGCCGATCCGATGAAGCCGCCGTGCGGCTGCAGGGTATCGAAGTCCAGCGGCAAGTTGGCATGACTGGCCGGAAAGATCCCGCCCGATGCGCCGCCCGGCAGATAGGCATAAAGCAGGTGCCCCTCCGCCATGCCGCCACAATACTCGTCAATCAGCTCCTGCGCGGTGATGCCGGCCGGTGCCAGCTTGACGCCCGGTTGTTTCACCCTGCCGCTCACGCTGAAACTGCGCAGCCCCTTGCGCCCGTTGCGGCCAAAGCTGCTGAACCACTGCGGGCCTTTTTGCACGATGTCGCGCACCCAGTACAGGGTTTCGAAGTTGTGCTCCAGCGTCGGCCGGCCAAACAGGCCGACCTGCGCGATGTAGGGCGGGCGCATGCGCGGTTCGCCGCGCTTGCCTTCGATGCTTTCGATCATGGCCGACTCTTCGCCGCAGATGTAGGCGCCTGCGCCGCGCCGCAGTTCAATCAAAGGCAACGCGCAAGGCGGGTCGGCCTGCAGCTTGGCAATTTCGGCTTGCAGCAGCGCGCGGCAACCGTGGTATTCATCGCGCAGATAGATGTAGCAGGCCTGAACGCCGACCACCTGCGCGGCGACCAGCACGCCTTCAAGGAAGCGGTGCGGGTCGCGCTCCAGGTAAACCCGGTCCTTGAAGGTGCCAGGCTCGCCTTCGTCGATGTTCACCGCCATCAGGCGCGGCGCGCTCTGGCCCTGCACGATGCGCCATTTGCGCCCCGCCGGAAAACCCGCGCCACCCAGGCCGCGCAGGCCCGAATCTTCCAGGGCACTGAGAACGCGCTCTGCGTCCTCTTCGCCCTTCACCAGCGACGCCGCCAGCGCATAGCCGCCGTGGGCGCGGTAAGTGGCGTAATCGGTATGGCCGGTCAGTTCGGAGATACTTTTTTCGGCCCAGTCTGACGCTACAAAATTAATAGCTTCTTGCGCTGGTGGACAGGGCGCCAGAGCCGTATTTGATGTATCAACCACGGATTCCGGCGTGGCAAACGGCACCGGCGTCTGCTGCACCACCACCACCGGCGCCTGTTCGCAGCGGCCCATGCAAGGCGCCGCCACCACCCGCACCTCAGCGCCCAGCAAGGCCGGCAAACGCGCCAGCAAATCCTGCGCGCCGGCCATCTCGCAGCTCAGCCCGTCGCACACCCGCACCGTGAGGCCGGGCGCGGCGTCATCGCCCTTGACGACCTCGAAGTGGTGATAGAAGGTCGCCACTTCGTACACCTCGGCCATGGGAATGTTCATCTCTTTGGCCAGCGCGACCAGGTGGCGCTCTTGCAGGCAGCGCCAGGCGTCGTTGAGCCGGTGCAGATGCTCGATCAGCAGGTCGCGGCGATGGCCTTGCGCCGGGCGCAAGCCAATCAGCGCGCGGACTTCTTCCAGCGATGCGTCGTCGGCCTGGCGGCCCTTGAGCTTGCTCTTGCTGCGGATGCGCTCGCGCAACTGGTCCAGCGTGGCGATGGAGACGGACGGGAGGCTGGAAGGCTGGCTGGAAGGGTTCATGCCGCACTGTGGCCCGAGGTGGCCGCTGCGTCAAATTGAATCGGTGTATGGGCTGATTCAATCCTTGAATGAACCTCAGGCGCATCAAGGGCCGATTCGGCTCGCAGTACAGTTCATCGGCCAGGCAACTTGATGACCGAGCCGTCACCCTCATTTTCTCTTCTGGTAGCAACTTCCGTGCTGCCTTGAAGTGAATGGAGTCCCGCATGCATCCCGTCCGTCAACCGCTGTTGCAGCGGCCTTTTACCCTGGGCAGGGACAGGCCTTGGCCAGCACGGTCGCCAGCCTGCTGGCGGCCCAGCGCCACCACCTGCAGCCCCGCCTGTTAACCCTGTGCAACTCCGGCGCTGCCGCTGGCGACAGCGCGTGGTGGGTTACACCTCGATTGCCTTCACAGAGACGCCCCATGCCATCGACTAAGCCCGGCAAAACCCTGCTGCCGATTGCCCGCGCGACTGCAAGCTGCACGAGGGGCAGCGCGGCGCTGATCGAACGGGTTCCAGATCGTGCACTACCGGCTTACGCCAGAGGGCCACTGCCCTGACTGCGGGTCTGACGTGGCGGGGCGCTTTGGCGCCGAAGCCGGCAACTTTGGCCGCAAGCGCATCCCGATTTCCATCAGTGCCTGAGCGGCGCAAAGGTCTCTCATAAAATGACTCAATCAAGCTGCGAACGACAGCCTTGCGCGGAAGACAAACTTCTCAATCGATTCAGACTTGCCGGAGCGCCAGATGCCGAAAATTTTCCGGATAGCCTTGCTTGTTTTTGTAGTGTGCTGCTTTGGCGCGGCTCAAGGGGCGGGAAAGAAGGATGCAGAGCCCTCCGCGCCGAAGGCTGTCAAGGCACATGGAAAACCTCCGGCCCACCACCGTGGCAAAACAAGGGTAGCCGTCAAACATCCGGCCGACCACTCCGGTAAAACGCAGACGGGCAAGGCGTCGATCTACAGCCACAGGTTGGCGGGAAAAAAGATGGCCAACGGCGAGCGGATGGACCCGAACTCGAATAACGCGGCGAGCAAGACGCTGCCGCTCGGAACAAGGGCCAGAGTCACCAACATAAGCAACGGCAAGAGCGCCGTCGTCGTGATCAAGGACCGCGGCCCCCACGTGAAGGGCAGAATCATCGATCTGTCGCCTGCAACAGCCAAGACAATAGGGGCTGGCAAACAGGGCGTCATACCGGTCAAGGTCACGCCTATCGCAGCGCCGCAGTCCGGCGCCCAAGGCAAGCCCGGAACGGCTGCCGGTGCAACGCGACGCGCAGAGGCAAGAAAAAGGCGCTGAGCTCAAACTTTTCCATTCTCCGGGAAAAACGAACTTCGACCGGAATCTTTGGCTCGGCGCTCAAGCCCTCTGGCCGTGTGATCGGTGTGCGTGACGGCCTCGGAAAAATGGATCGTTCCGACTTTCCAGGATGAA
>JBDSZF010000043.1:0-16527 GCA_039925285.1 Polaromonas sp. | reverse complement strand
GCCCGTAAGGGCCGTGGGCCGAGAAAAACTGAAGGGGGCGCCGAAGGAGCCATCGATACGGCGCCGGCCTCTTCATTTGCTTGAAAAAGAACAGGCGGTGCGCTACGCCTGTCTCACTTTCTGTTCTCCCCCGGTCACATAGTGCACGAAACCAAACAGGCCCCGTTTCGCAACGTCGGATGCATCCTACACAACTTCTGGTGATCCTCCGGTGGTATTTCAGGCTGGAGATGTGGTAATTTTTAACTTTTAACCGCCCGCACACCGATACCCCCTGCATGCCGGATGTGAAATTGCTTTCCAATGGAAATTATCATGTGATGCTCACATCGGCGGGTTCTGGTTACAGCCGCTGCAAGGGTGTCACGTTAACCCGCTGGCGTGAAGATGCGGCGCTGGACAGCGGCGGGACCTTTTGTTACTTGCGCGATTGCGTTACCGGAGCCGTCTGGTCAACCAGCGTTCAGCCAATGCTGCAACGGCCTGAGGCCTGCCAAACCAGCTTCAGCGCAGGTTCAGCAACCTTTTTACGCCAGGACCATGAAATCGAGACGCGCACCGAGATTGCGGTGTCGCCCGACGACAACGTTGAACTGCGCCGTGTTCGCATCACGAATCTTTCTCAACGAAGCCGCATCCTGAACGGAACCAGCTTTGCCGAAATCGTTCTGGCGGCTGCAGCGAGCGACTCGGCGCATCCTGCGTTCAGCAAACTTTTCGTGGAAACCTGGATTGACCCGGTGCTTCAGGCGATCTTCGCGACCCGGCGCCCCAGCACGCCTGACGATCCGACACTCTGGCTCTTTCATCTGGCGCTGGTATCCGGTTCAAGCACCGGAAATGTCGAAGATGTTTCGTATGAGACCGACCGAATGTGCTTCATCGGCCGTGGCCGCAGCACGGTCGACCCGGCGGCACTGCACGGTGACGCCCCGTTGTCGGGCAACGCTGGCCCGGTGCTCGACGCCGTGGCGGCCATCCGCGTTCCGTTCACGCTGGAAGGCGGCGCGTCACTGGCGATCGACTGGATCACCGGCATCGCGTCGTCGCGGGACGACTGTGCAGCGCTGGCGCGCAAGTACCGGGATGCCAGGCAATCGCAGCGCATTCTGGAGCAGACCACGACGTACAGGCAGGACACTTTGCGGCGACTTCAGGCGAGCGATAGCGACGCCCTGCTCTACGAGCGTGCGGCAGCGTCCATCCTGTACGCGGACGCAGCCTTGCGCGCCGATGCCAGCGTCATCCAGGAAAATCGTCGAGGACAGCCGGGCCTCTGGGGTTTTGGCATCTCTGGTGATTTGCCCGTCGTGCTGCTTCAGCTCGCGTCTTCCGATCAAATCAATCTGGCGCACCAATTGGTTCAGGCGCATGCGTATTGGAGCGCGTATGGCATCAGGACCGAACTGGTGGTCATCGGTTCACCCGTTGGCGATGACAAGCTGACTTTTTTCAATCAGATACAACAGCTGGCCGGTTCTGCTCCAGACGCCGAATGCCTCGGTAAACCCGGTGGCATCTTCGTCCTCGACAGCTCCAGTCTGGACGATGGCGATCGAATCCTGTTACAAAGCGTCGCCCGCATGGTCATCAGCGACACGGCAGGAACTCTCGCCCAACAGCTCGACCGGCGTGATGGCGCAGCCAATGCTGTATCGGCCGCACGCACGGCTGCAGCGGCGCAATCAAAGCCAACGGTCATAATTGGCGCTTCCAACCACGGCGTAGTGATCCCGGACGCGCCAACTCGCCCGACCCCAGGCGATCTTCTCGCCTACAACGGTTTTGGCGGGTTCACGCAGGACGCGCGCGAATATGTCATCACCTCATCAGCCGCGCGGATGACGCCAGCGCCATGGGTCAATGTGCTCGCGAATCCTGATTTCGGAACCTTGGTGTCTGAAAGCGGCAGTGCGACGACCTGGAGCGAAAACGCGCATGAATTTCGCTTGACGCCATGGTCCAACGATGCAGTAGGCGATGCCAACACCGAGGCGGTTTACATCCGCGATGAAGCGACCGGCCGCTTCTGGTCGCCGACCCTGCTGCCGACACGCAGCGCGGCACCGTATGTCACACACCACGGCTTTGGCTACAGCGTCTTTAAACACTGTGAGGACGGCATTGAATCCGAACTTTGCATCTACGTCGCGATTGACGCTCCGGTCAAGTTCTCGATGCTCAAGCTGCACAACCGTTCGGATCGTCGTCGGAGTCTGTCGGTCACTGGCTATCTCGACTGGGTGCTGGGAGACGAACGGGCCAAAACGCTGATGCACGTGGTGACCGAACTCGATACCGAAACCGGCGCGCTGTTTGCCCGCAATGCCTACAACACCGACTTTTCCGGTCGCTTTGCTTTTTTTGATGTTGACGACTCGGCTGACGCAGTGTGCGGTGATCGCAGCGATTTCTTCGGCCGCTGCGGCACGCTGGCGGCACCAGCGGCGCTCGCGCAAGTACAGCTTTCGGGGCGCGTCGGCGCAGCGCTCGATCCGTGCGCCGCGCTGCGCGTCGCGTTCGAGTTGGCGCCTGGTGAGGAGCGCGCGATCATTTTCCGGCTCGGTACTGGCAAGTCTCTTGATGAGGCGCGCAATCTGGTGCGGCGCTGGCGCGGGAACGACGCGGCACATGCCGCACTTGAAGCGGTACACCAATACTGGCGGAACACGCTCGGCGCGGTGCAGGTTCAAACCCCCGACCCGACCCTGAACGCGCTGGCCAACGGCTGGCTGATCTATCAGGTGATAGCGTCGCGCCTGTGGGGCCGCACGGCGTTCTACCAATCCAGCGGGGCATTTGGTTTTCGGGATCAATTGCAGGACGTGATGGCCCTGGTTCACGCGCAGCCCGGGCTGGTTCGCGAGCATTTGTTGCGTGCGGCATCGCGTCAGTTCCTTGAGGGCGATGTGCAGCACTGGTGGCATCCGCCCTCCGGCAAAGGCGTGCGCACCCGTTGCTCCGACGACTATCTGTGGCTGCCGCTGGCGACCTGCCGCTACGTCGAAACCACCGGTGACACAGGCGTTCTCGACGAGCCGTGTCAGTTCCTCGCAGGCCGCCCTCTGAAGGACGGCGAACAGTCGAACTACGAACTGCCGAAAACGTCCGCGCAGACGGCGAGCCTCTACGAGCATTGCGTGCGTTCGATTCGCCGTGGCCTGCGCTACGGTCAGCACGGTTTGCCCTTGATGCGGGCCGGGGACTGGAACGACGGCATGAACCTGGTCGGCGCTGACGGCAAGGGTGAAAGCGTGTGGCTGGGATTTTTCCTGATCACTGTACTGAGCCGGTTCGCACCGCTGGCGCGCCAGCATTCCGATCCGGCGTTTGCCGAGCTTTGCGAAAGCGAAGCCTCGGGCTTGCGCCAGCGTATCGAGGCGGCAGGCTGGGACGGTGCCTGGTATCGGCGCGCCTGGTTCGACGACGGCTCGCCCCTTGGCTCGGCAAGCAACGCCGAGTGCAAAATCGATTCCATCGCACAAAGCTGGGCGGTGCTGTCCAACGCTGCAGGCGCTGAACGTGCTTGTGCGGCAATGAACTCGGTTGATCAGCGACTGGTGCATCGCGATACCCGCTTGATTCAGCTCCTCGATCCACCCTTTGACACCTCCAGACCCCTGCCCGGCTATATCCAGGGCTATGTTCCAGGCGTGCGGGAAAACGGTGGTCAATACACCCACGCCGCGGTCTGGGCCACCATGGCTTTCGCCGCATTGGGCGATGCGCAGCGCGCATGGGAGCTGCTGGCCTTGCTCAACCCGATAAGGCATGGCAGCAGCGCCGAAGAGGTCGCCACGTTCAAGGTTGAACCCTATGTTGTCGCTGGCGACGTGTATGCCTTTGCGCCGCATGCCGGGCGCGGCGGCTGGACCTGGTACACAGGGTCGGCCGGCTGGATGTACCAGCTCATCATCGAGTCCCTTTTAGGCTTGAGGCGTACCGCAAACAAGCTGTGCGTCAGCCCTCTCCTGCCCGCGGACTGGAAATCGCTTGACATCGAGTACCGCTTTGGCGATTCACGCTACAGCATCAATTGTCGATCGGATCTCAAACAGCAAGCGGCAGTCATGCTGGACGGCAAGGCTTTGGACAGCGGTGAGATTGAGCTGGTCAACGATGGTCGGCAACACTCCGTCCTCATCCATAGCAGCTGCGGGCAAGCAGTTCGCAAGGAAGGCGCAAAATGCAAATAGGCATGATTGGTTTGGGTCGAATGGGAGCCAGCATGGTGCGTCGCCTGCTTCAAAAAGGCCAGGACTGCATTGTCCATGACATGCAGCCAGCAGCCATGGCAAGCCTTGCAAAGAAAGGTGCCACCGGCGCTACCACGCTTGAGGAAATGGTCTCATGCATGAGCGCGCCACGCGCCATCTGGTTGATGGTGCCCGCCGCCGTAGTCGATGAAGAGCTTGCGGCGCTGACGCCCCTGCTGGAGGCGGGCGATATCGTCATCGACGGCGGTAATTCCTACTACCGCGACGATATCCGGCGCGGGGCAAGCTTGAAGGAAAAAGGAATCCATTACGTCGATGTCGGCACCAGCGGCGGCGTGGCCGGGTTCGACCGCGGCTACTGCCTGATGATAGGCGGCGAGGACGACGTGGTCCGGCACCTGGAGCCGATCTTTTCGGCGCTCGCCCCCGGCGCTGCCGCCGCAACGCCTACAGCCGGACGACCAACTGGCAGCAGTAGTGCCGAACAAGGCTTTCTGCACTGCGGCCCGCACGGGGCCGGGCATTTCGTCAAGATGGTCCACAACGGTATCGAGTACGGAATCATGGCGGCCTATGCCGAAGGCCTCAACATCCTGCACCAGGCCAATGTCGGCAAGCACCAGCGTGATGCGGATGCCGAGACCACCCCGCTTCGCAACCCGGAGTTTTACCAGTATGAAATGAACCTGCCCGAGATCGCCGAAGTATGGCGACGCGGCAGCGTGATCGGCTCATGGTTGCTTGACCTGACAGCCGCTGCATTGCAGCAGGACCCGGAACTCAAAGCCTACGACGGCCGGGTGTCTGATTCAGGTGAAGGCCGCTGGACCATCGCGGCCGCCATTGAGGAAGCGGTACCGGCGCCGGTCCTCAGCGCGGCCTTGTACCAGCGCTTCACCTCGCGCGGCGAAGCTGAGTTTGCTGCCCGGGTTCTGTCCGCGATGCGTCATGAATTCGGTGGCCACGTCGAGAAACCCGGCGAGGAGGCCAAGTGAACGCGACCAAAAACATCGTTGGCAGCGACAGGTCGCCCTCGGATGCGCTGGTTATTTTCGGCATCAGCGGCGACCTTGGCGCAAAGAAGATTTTTCCGGCGCTTTACGCCATGGTCAAGCGCAGCGTGCTCACGGTTCCTGTTCTGGGTGTCGCCAAAAGGGACTGGACGCTGGAGCAGCTGCGCCAGCATGTGCAGGCAAGTCTGCGCAAAGAAGGAGGAATCGACGACCAGGCGGCGTGCGACCGGCTTCTTTCGCTGCTGCGTTACGTTAGCGGCAACTACAACGACCCGAGTACCTTTGACGCCATCAAAACCGCGCTGGCCGGCGCGCAGCGACCCGCGCATTACCTTGCCATTCCACCCGCGCTGTTCGCCACCGTGCTCAGGGGGCTGGGCAGGGCCGGCCTCGCCAGGCAGGCCCGCGTCGTCGTCGAAAAGCCCTTCGGCCGCGACCTGGCCTCGGCACGCGATCTAAGCCGTGTTGCGCAATCGGTGTTTCCGGAAACCTCGATTTTCCGCATTGACCACTATCTCGGGAAAGAGGCCGTCATGAACATCCTCTATTTCCGTTTTGCGAACTCCTTTCTTGAACCGATCTGGAATCGCAACTGCATTGCCAGTGTCGAGATAACGCTGGCCGAAGATTTCGGCATCGGTACGCGCGGCGCTTTCTACGAGACCGCAGGCTGCCTGCGCGATGTGATGGAAAACCACCTGTTTCAGCTTGTCGCTCTGCTCGCGATGGAGCCGCCAGCGTACCGAGGCATCAAGGCAGTACAGCAGGCAAAGGCCAGTGTCTTTCATGCCATGCGCCCGCTGGTGCCTGATGATGTGGTGCGCGGCCAATATGCCGGCTACCGTCAGGAGCGTGACGTCGCGTCCGACTCGGATGTCGAAACTTTTTGCGCCCTGCGCCTTGGCATTGACTCCTGGCGCTGGCAAGGTGTTCCGTGGTATTTGCGCTCAGGCAAGCTGCTGGCGCAAACGGCGGCCGAGGTACGCGTGCACCTGAAGCCGCCGCCGCAACGCCTTTTCGCCGACGCTGGCCCCCAAACCGGACCGACAAACTATCTTCGTTTCAGGCTCTCTCCGAATCCCGCCATCGCGCTGGCAAGCCGCGTCAAGCGCGGCGGCGAGGAGTTTGCTGGCGAGCAGCGAGAGCTTTACCTCTGTGAAGACTGGCCGAACCAGGAGTTGCCCTACGAGCGCCTGCTGGGCGACGCCATGGCCGGGGATGCCACGCTTTTCAGCGACCAGGAAGCGGTAGAGGCAGCTTGGGCCGTGGTTGACCCCGTATTGAGCAAGCATCACCGGACCCTTGCGTATCAACCAGGCACTTGGGGGCCGAAGGAAGCCGATGCGTTGATTGCCGGCAACGGCGGCTGGCACAACCCCGTACTCGAACGGGTTGCTGTATGACTGCGCCGCACGATGTGGTGTTTTTGCTTGACGTGGACAACACGCTGCTGGATAACGACCAGATCGTTGCCGACCTCAGGCAACACCTTGAGCGTGAATTCGGCCTCGACAGCGCCAATTGCTATTGGGCCCTCTTCGAGGATTTGCGCCGTGAACTCGGCTATGCCGATTACCTCGGGGCATTGCAGCGCTATCGTATCGACGCAGAGCGCAGCCGGCGGGATGACTCGCGCCTGCTGCAGATGTCAAGCTTTCTTGTTGACTACCCCTTCGCCGACCGCCTCTATCCAAAGGCACTTGACGTTATCGGGCATCTCGGTTCCTGCGGACCTACGGTCATTTTGTCGGACGGTGATGTGGTGTTCCAGCCGCGCAAGGTTCAGCGCTCAAAGTTGTGGCATGCAGTCGATGGCAGGGTGTTGATCTACATCCACAAGGAGCAAATGCTCGACGCCGTGCAGCGGCACTTTCCGGCGCGCCATTACGTGATGGTCGATGACAAGCTGCGTATCCTGACAGCGATGAAAGCTGTTTTGCAGGACCGGCTGACAACGGTTTTCCCGCGTCAGGGCCACTATGCGTTCGATCCGGCCAATATCGCCGGCTATCCCGCCGCTGATTTCAGCGTCGAACACATCGGCGAGCTGGCTGATTTCAATCTGGCAAGTTTGCTGGCTCCCCCCCGGCATTGAGCTTGTCGTACAGGAGAAATGTCGATGACAAATATCCAAAAACTCCACGCGCTGGGCCAGTCCCTCTGGCTCGACAACATCACCCGGGAGTTGCTGACGAGCGGCACGCTGACGCGCTACATCAAGGACTTTTCCATCACAGGGCTGACCTCAAACCCGACCATCTTCGAGCAAGCCATCGGGAAAAGCGGTTTTTATGACGAATCCATTCGCGACAAAGCGACCCGTGGCCTGTCGGGCGAGGCACTGTTTTTCGAGCTGGCGCTGGAAGACCTGAGGCAAGCGGCTGATCTGTTTCGCGAAGTCCACAAAGCGACCGACGGCGTCGATGGCTGGGTGTCACTGGAGCTTTCACCGCTGCTTGCCAACGACACCGCGGGCAGCGTCAAGGCGGCGATTGAGCAGCATGCGCACGCCGGTCGTTCCAACCTTTTCATTAAGATTCCCGGGACACCCGAAGGTGTGCCTGCCATCGAAGAAGCGATCTTCGCAGGCGTTCCGATCAACGTCACCCTGCTGTTTTCGCGCGAACAGTATTTGGCCGCGGCAGACGCTTACATGCGCGGCGTCGAGCGGCGCATCGCCGCCGGACTCGATCCGAAGGTTGCGTCGGTCGCCTCGCTTTTTGTCAGTCGCTGGGACGTAGCGGTAAAAGATGCGGTTTCGCCACCGCTGCGCAATCGCCTGGGTATCGCCATCGCCATGCAAACCTACAAAGCGTATCGCGATCTGCTCGTTTCCAGCCGCTGGAAAAAACTTGTTGCCGCTGGCGCCCTGCCGCAGCGAATGCTGTGGGCCAGCACAGGCACCAAGGACCCGGCCGCGCCCGACACACTTTATATCGAGGCCTTTGCGGCACCCGACACGATCAATACGATCCCTGAGAAAACGTTGCATGCGTTTGCCGATCACGGCAAGCTGGGAGCGGCCATGCCTGTTGACGGCGGCGATGCCGAGGCGGTGCTGGACGCCTTCCGGCGCGAAGGCATTGACGATGCGGCGCTGGCGACCAGACTGCAGGTCGAAGGCGCCCAAGCCTTCTCCAAATCGTGGCACGCGCTGCTTGCGAGTATTCAGAGCAAGAGCGCGTGACTCCTGCGGAGATCCGTCCATGAGAGCGCAAGACATGGTCAGCATGACTCTCGAGGCAGGTGCGCTGACAGCGCAGCCCGCGTGGAAGGCACTTGTCGGCCACCACGCGGCGATTGTTCGTATTTACGCAAGGTGTGATCTGAAATATCGGCGCCTTCGATCAGTGCGGGGTGTCGAGCTCAGCATAGTGTTGGCGCAGCGCACGGCACCCGAGCTCGAAAGCGTGGATGAACCAGAGCTGACGCACGACAGCTCGCCGAACACGCTGATCCGGCGCTATCGCCGCTTGCGAAAGGGATCGCCATGAAACCAGACGGCAGCACTCCGCTCTATTTATTGCCCTTCGACCACCGGCATTCCTACATCAAGGGGATGTTTCACTTCGAAGCACCGCTGAGCCCGACGCAGCACGGCCGGGTTGCGGACAGCAAACAGCTCATCTACGAGGGGTTCAAGGAAGCCGTTGGAGCCGACGCTCCCAAGGCCCATGCAGGCATTCTGGTTGACGAAGAATTCGGCGCAGCCATTCTGCGAGATGCATCGGCGAACGGGTTTGTCACCGCAGCTTCAGTCGAAAAGAGTGGTCTCGATGAATTCGAGTTTGAATACGGCGACGAGTTTGCTCGCCACATCGACACTTTCGATCCGACGTATGCCAAAGTGCTGGTGCGTTACAACCCGCACGACGACGAGGCATTGAATGCCAGGCAGCGTGAGCGCTTGAAAAAACTTTCCGGCTATTGCACTGACACGGGACGCGGTTTCATGTTTGAGTTGTTGGTGCCGGCGACCGCAGCGCAACTCGACAGTGTGCGAGGCGATAAAAAGGCCTATGACCTGAACCTGCGTTGCGGCTTGATGCTGGAGGCGATAGCGCAATTGCGGGATGCAGGCATCGAGCCGGATATCTGGAAGATCGAGGGGCTTGACAAGCGCGAAGATTGCGAACGCGTCGTCACGCAGGCGCAACGCGGCAGCCGCTCAACTGTCAATTGCATCGTGCTTGGGCGCGGTGCCGACCTGGCTCAGGTCGAGCACTGGCTGGCAACGGCGGCAAGCGTGCCGGGTTTTATCGGCTTTGCTGTCGGACGGACCACTTTTTGGGATGCCATAGCTGACTTTGAGGCCCAAAAGGCCACTCGTCATGAAGCAGTCGTCCGAATTGCCGGGCGTTACCGCCAATGGGTAGCCATTTTTGAACGCGAGCGCCTGGCCAGCAACAGTGCTTGCGGCGCATCCGCCATCAATCCAGTGGGAGCAAAAGAATGACCGATACCGCCCTTCTCGATCAGCTTTGCATCACGGCGCTGCGCACCCTGTCGATGGATGCCGTTGAGAAGGCGCAATCCGGCCACCCTGGCACACCCATGGGTGCAGCCCCGACGGCATACTGCCTGTGGCAGCGCTTTTTAATTTACGACCCGAAGCAGCCAGAGTGGCCCAATCGCGACCGCTTCGTGTTGTCGGCCGGCCATGCCTCGGCGCTGCTCTACAGCCTGCTCTACCTGTGCAGCGTGCAGTCCGCTGGTCCGGCTTACGACAACCCCGGCGGCCTCGCGGTAACGCTGGACGACCTCAAGACTTTTCGCCAGGCTGGCAGTCGATGCACCGGCCATCCGGAACACGGCTGGACCAGCGGCGTGGAGACCACCACCGGGCCACTCGGGCAAGGGGCGGCCACCAGCGTCGGCATGGCGATAGCGCAAGCCTGGAAGGCAGCGACCTATAACCGGCCGAATTTCGATCTGTTTGACCACCATGTTTATGCACTGTGCAGCGACGGCGACATGATGGAAGGCGTCACCAGCGAAGCGGCCTCTCTCGCAGGCCACCTTAAATTGGCCAAGCTGTGCTGGATCTATGACGCCAACCAGATCAGCATCGAAGGCTCGACCGCCATTACCTTTACCGAGGACGTAGGCACCCGGTTTGAGGCCTATCGCTGGAAAGTCATACGCGTCACCGATGCCAATGATCTCGATGCATTGACTCGGGCCTACAGTATTTTTCAGGCCACGCCCGACCGGCCGACGCTGGTCATCGTGCATAGCCACATCGGCTACGGCGCGCCGAAAAAACACGACTCCCGCGATGCCCACGGCGAACCCCTTGGCACCGAGGAAGTACGCCTCGCGAAGCAGTTTTATGGGGCAAATCCAGACGCGCAGTTTGATGTTCCCGATGGCGTGCAGACGCATTTCTGCGCACTTTTCGGCCAGCGCGGCAGCAAGGCGCGCAGTGCCTGGGACGGATGCTTCGAAGCGTACCGGACGCAGTATCCCGATCTGGCCGAGCAAATCGAACGCATGGAGCGTGGCGACCTGCCCAATGAATGGGACAAGCATCTGCCAACATTTCCGGCGCATACCAAAGGCATGGCGACGCGCGACTCGTCAAGTAAGGTGTTAAGTGAAATCGCGGCCAACATGCCTTGGCTGCTGGGTGGCGCGGGCGACCTCGCGCCTTCGACCAAGACTGATCTGCATTTCAAGTTTGCCGGTGAATTCCAGGCACCGCAGGATGGCGCCCAGCCCGCCGCAGACCGCCACGATTACGCCGGACGCAATTTCCATTTCGGTATTCGTGAGCATGCGATGTGCGCGATCGGTAGCGGGCTCGCATTGTCGAAACTTCGGCCCTATGTATCGAGCTTTTTCATCTTCACCGACTATTGCCGCGGGGCCATCCGTCTTGCCGCATCAATGGGCATTCCGGTCATCTACATCTGGACGCACGACTCGATCAGCCTGGGCGAGGACGGGCCGACACACCAGCCGATCGAACAGCTGGCCTCGTTTCGGGCCATGCCGGGGATGATGCTGATACGCCCTGCAGACGCCAATGAGGTGGTCGAGGCGTGGCGCATCCTGATGCCGTCCAGGCATGGCCCGGTGAGTCTGGTGCTGTCGCGCCAGAGCCTGCCCACGCTCGACCGCAGCCGCTACGCGAGCGCCAGCGGCGTCGCGCGCGGTGCCTATATCCTGGCCGACCCGGCAGACGGCAAGCCCGAGGTTCTGTTGCTGGCGACCGGCAGCGAGGTGTCGCTGTGCATCAAGGCATTCGAGCAACTCAAGGACGAAGGCGTCAAGGCACGGGTGATCAGCATGCCCTCGTGGGATTTATTCGAAGCGCAGAGCAAGGAGTATCGCAACAGCGTATTGCCGCCTGATGTGCTGGCGCGCGTTTCGGTCGAAGAGGCTTCGACCTTCGGCTGGGAACGCTACGTCGGCCCGCACGGCATGATGATCGGCATGCACTCCTTTGGCATGTCGGCACCGAGGGAACAGGTCGAGGCCCATTTTGGCTTCGATCCCCGGCATGTCGTCGATGCCGCCAAGGCTCAATTGGCGCTGTACGCGTCAGCGGGCTGAGGTCATGGCCACACAGATCAGCCCGCTTGCGGGAAAGCCTGCTGCAGCGTCATCGCTCGTCAACGTGCAAAAACTTCTCGCCGCTTACTACGCGCTGATTCCGGACTCCTCAGTGCCAGCGCAGCGAGTGGCATTTGGCACGTCGGGGCACCGCGGTTCCTCGTTCGACATATCATTCAATGAATGGCATGTGCTTGCGATTGCACAGGCCATCTGCCAGTACCGCCATAGCCACAGCATCGATGGACCGCTGTACCTTGGCATTGACACCCATGCACTGTCGGCACCAGCCTGCGCCAGCGCCCTCGAAGTGCTGGCCGCCAACGGCGTCAACGTGATGCTGGCAACGAACGACGAATACACGCCGACACCGGCGATCTCCCACGCGATCCTGACGCACAACCGAGCACGCACCACCGGCCTCGCCGACGGCATCGTCGTCACCCCGTCACACAACCCGCCGGACAATGGCGGCTTTAAGTACAACCCGCCAAACGGCGGCCCGGCCGGCGCGGAAATAACCGAATGGATTGAGGCCACCGCCAACGATTTTCTGGAGAAAAAGCTTGAGGGCGTGAAGCGCATGACGCATGCGCAGGCACTGTGCTCAACCACAACGCAGCGCCACGATTACCTGGGCGCCTACGTCGGCGATCTTGGCAACGTCATCGACATGAACCTGATCCGCGAGGCGAAGCTCCGCATCGGCGTCGATCCCCTTGGCGGCGCCGGGGTGCACTACTGGGCGCGCATTGCCGAGCGATACCAGCTCGACCTGACCGTTGTCAGCGAGGAGGTTGACCCGACATTCCGCTTCATGACGCTCGACTGGGACGGCCGTATCCGCATGGATCCGTCTTCGCCCTATGCGATGCAGCGCCTGATCGACATCAAGGACCGCTTCGACATTGCATTCGCCTGCGACACCGATCACGACCGCCACGGCATTGTCACGTCGCAGGCCGGGCTACTCGCGCCCAACCACTATCTGTCGGTCATGATCGACCACCTTTTCCAGCATCGGCCACAGTGGGGCGCGAATGCTGCAGTCGGCAAGACCGTGGTCAGCACGCGTCTGATCGACCTGGTGGCCGCGCGATTGGGGCGCAGGCTTTTCGAAGTTCCGGTTGGTTTCAAATGGTTTTCTGCCGGCCTGCTCGACGCCTCGCTTGGTTTTGGCGGCGAGGAAAGCGCGGGCGCGACCTTCCTGCGCCGCAACGGTTCGACCTGGACGAGCGACAAGGACGGCATCGTCCCGGCGCTGCTAGCGGCCGAGATCGCCGCACGCCGCGGACGCGACCCGGGCTCCTTGTACGCCGATCTCGCACGCGAGTTTGGCAGCCCGGTAGCCGACCGCGTCGAGGCTGCGGCAACCCCACAGCAAAAAAAGCGGCTCGCAGCGCTGGCACCGCAGCGCATCAAGACCACCGAACTTGCCGGCGAGAAAATCGACAGCGTGCTTGGCAATGCACCAGGTAACGGCGCGCCAATCGGTGGCGTCAAGGTGATCGCAAAAAGTGGCTGGTTCGCCGCGCGACCCTCGGGCACTGAAGACATTTATAAGATCTATGCCGAGAGTTTCAACGGCACCGATCATCTGCAGCGTATCCTGAAGGAGGCACAAGCGATTGTCGACCAAGCAATCGCTGTGCCGTCCTCTTGCGCTGGCCAGGTCTGTCCTGAATGAAAGGCGGCGCTTGCTTATGAACCCCTTCCCCCAGCCCCGCATACCCGATGATGCAGACAGCGAAAGAATCGCTGCGCAATCCCGGCACACCCCATTCGCAGAGGAGCCATCCGATGACGCCCTTCTAGACCGCCTGCAGCACGACGCCTTTAATTATTTCCTGCAAAACATCAATCCGCGCAATGGCTTGATAGCCGACACCACGCGCGACGGCGCGCCCTCAAGCATCGCGGTGATCGGTTTCGCGCTGTCGGCCTATCCGGTCGGCGTTGAACGCGGCTGGATAGCACGCACCGACGGGGTCGAGCGTACCCTGGTTGCCTTGCGTTTTTTTATGGACAGCGACCAGTCCGGCAGTCCGGATGCCACTGGCTACCAAGGCTACTACTTTCACTTTCTCGACATGCACAGCGGCAAACGAGTCTGGCTTTCTGAACTATCGCTGATCGACACCGCGTTTCTGGTTGCAGGCATGCTTACCGCCGCGGCATATTTCACCGCCGAAACGTCCGCTGAGACTGAGTTGCGTCGCATTGCCGATGCCCTTTACCGCAGGGTTGACTGGTGTTGGGCACAGCCGGACGGTGCGGCCGTGACGCATGGCTGGAAGCCTGAGTGCGGCTTCCTCAACTATGGCTGGGAAGGCTATAGCGAGGCCATCCTTCTATACGTGCTGGGTCTGGGATCGCCAACGCACCCGCTCACCGAACAGAGCTTTCCCGCCTGGACGGTTACTTACCAGTGGGAAAACCTGTACGGCTATGACTTTCTCTATGCCGGCCCGTTGTTCATTCACCAGTTTTCTCATGCGTGGATCGATTTTCGCGGCATCCAGGATCGCTTCATGCGTGAAAAAGGTTGCGACTATTTCGAAAACAGCCGCCGCGCGGCCTACGTTCAACGTGAATATGCAACGCGCAACCCGCGCGGCTTCACCGGTTACGCCGTCGACTGCTGGGGGCTTTCGGCAGGCGACGGCCCGAGCATGGCGCCACGACTCGTCGCCGGGCGACGCCAGGCCTTCTATGGTTATGCCGCGCGCGGCGTTCCCTACGGGCCGGACGACGGGACGATCAGCGGTTCATCGACTCTTTCCTCGCTGGTTTTTGCACCTGAAATCGCACTGCCCGCGTTGCGCCGCCTGGTTGCGCGGGAGCCGAGTGGCATCGCGCAATACGTCCACGCCAGTGGCTTCAACGCGACAGTCAATGAAGCCGGGTCGAAAGACTGGATTTCGGAAGGAACGTTCGGCCTCGACCAGGGAATCATTGTGCTGATGATCGAAAACTACCGGTCCGGCTTGCCATGGCGTTTAAGTCGAGGTATTGCCTGCATCCGGGCTGGCCTGCGCCGCGCGGGGTTTCGCGGCGGCTGGCTGTAACCACGGGGCGCGCTGCCACACCGATGCTGCAAACTCATCCCCCCCTCAATCAGCCCGACGAGGGGCCTCACGACCGTGAGCTCTGCGCTAACGCCCGGCCGCCGGGCTGGTGCAATCCACGGCCGCAGGGGCCATACCACCTACTGGTTGTCGGTGCCGGACCGGCAGGATTGGTGGCAGCACGCGGCGCTGCGGCGCTCGGCGCCAGGGTTGCGCTGATCGAGCGCCATCTGCTCGGCGGCGACTGCCTCAACTACGGCTGCGTGCCGTCCAAGACTCTCATCCGCAGCTCGCGTCTGTACGCCGAAATGCGCAACGCCGCCAACTACGGCGTGCGGCCGCCAGACGATATCCAGGTCGATTTCCCGATGGCGATGGAGCGCATGCGGCGCATCCGCACGCGGATCAGCCGGGTTGACTCGGCAGCGCGCCTTGCGGCCGAAGGGATCGATGTGTTTTTTGGCACAGTGCGCTTTACCAGCGGCGATGCTGTTGACGTCGATGGCACCCGTTTGCGGTTCAAGAAGGCGATGATCGCCACCGGCTCGCGCTCGATTCTGCCGACAATTCCGGGACTGCTTGAGGCTGGCTACCTGACCAACGAGACCGTGTTCGATCTCACCACGCTGCCGCCCAGTCTGCTGGTGATAGGTGGCGGACCGCTCGGCTGCGAACTGGCGCAGGCTTTCTGCCGCTTCGGTTCGCGCACCGTCATCGCCAACAGCGTGCCGCACTTCCTGCCGAAGGAAGAACGCGACGCCGCGCAGATGGTCTCCGACGCGCTGGCACGCGACGGCGTCGAGATCCACCTCAACACCACGGCCGTCAACGTGCGCGTCGAAGGCGGCAAAAAGCTCGTCGAAACGGTGAACCAAGGGAACGTGGCAACGATCGTTGTCGACCAGATATTGACCGGCATCGGTCGTGTTCCGGCGGTCGCAGGCCTGGACCTCGAAGCCGCCGGCGTTGCCTATGACCCCGAAGCCGGGATCAAGGTCGACGATTTTCTGCGCACCACCAACCCGCGCATCTATGCCGCGGGTGACGTCTGCCTCGAGCACCGGTTCACCGACACCGCTGACGCGTCGGCCCGCATTGTCGTGCGCAACGCGCTGTTCCTGGGCCGCCAGCGTGTCAGCGCCTTGACGATTCCCTGGTGCACCTACACCGACCCGGAGATTGCCCACGTTGGCATTTATGTCAAACAGGCGCGCGAGCGCGGCATTCCGGTGAAGACGTTTACGGTGCCGATGCACGACGTCGATCGCGCGATCGCCGATGGCGAGGAAGACGGTTTCGTGAAGGTTCACGTTCGCGAAGGCACCGACACGATACTTGGCGCGACTGTCGTGGCGCGGCACGCCGGGGAGATGATCAACGGCATTTCGCTGGCAATGGTTGCCGGCATTGGCCTGAAAACCGTCGCCCGCGTGATCCACACCTATCCGACGCAGGCCGAGGCGATCAAGATGGCGGCAAATGCCCATACGCGAACGCGTCTGTCGCCGTTTGTCGGCTGGCTGCTGCGCAAATGGGTCAATCGGTGAACCTATTTTCGGCAGTTGAAGCCAACGAAAGCGGCTGCAAGCTAGACTGGGAGCGAGTTTCAACGGATTTACAGAGGTCACCAAATGGGTGAGGCCAAAAGACGTCAAATTCTTGCTCAAACGC
>JBDSZF010000042.1:0-9492 GCA_039925285.1 Polaromonas sp. | reverse complement strand
GGCATGTTCGCCGGCAATACACCCAATAGTCTCGGTTCCAGCCACAGCGCGACGCTGGAGTCGCTGGGTTCCAAAATTGCCTGGGCGGGCATCGGCATGGCGCTCATCGGCACACTGGTGCGCTGGTATGAAAGCTATCTGATTGGCGCTGACATCGGACATATTCCCGTCAGCAACCTGTATGAAGTGTTTGTGCTGTTTTGCTGGATGACGGCGGCGTTTTATCTGTATTTTGAAGCCGAGTACAAGACCCGTGCGCTGGGCGCATTCGTGATGCTGGTGGTCAGCGCCGCAGTCGGGTTTTTGCTCTGGTACACCGTGGTGCGCGAAGCGCATGAAATCCAGCCGCTGGTGCCGGCCCTGAAAAGCTGGTGGATGAAACTGCATGTGCCGGCCAACTTCATCGGCTACGGCATGTTCGCGCTGGCGGCCATGGTGGCGCTGTCCTACCACGTCAAACAGCAGGCCGATGAAACCCGCTGGTACAAGCTCACGCCGTTGTGGATGCTGGGTGTGGTGCTGTGTTTTGTGCCGATTGTTTTCCGCAAGTCACCGCTGGAGGCGGGCGGCAGCCATTACTGGATCGGTTACCTGCTGGTGGCTGGCTTGATTACCGGCGGTATTTTGCTGGGCCGCAAGCACATTGCTGCGCGCCTGCCGAGCCTGGAAGTGCTGGACGACGTGATGTACAAGGCGATTGCCGTCGGGTTTGCATTTTTCACGATTGACACGGTGCTGGGCGCGCTCTGGGCGGCTGAGGCCTGGGGCGGTTACTGGAGCTGGGATCCGAAGGAAACCTGGGCATTGATTGTCTGGCTCAACTACGCTGCCTGGCTGCACATGCGTCTCATGAAGGGTTTGCGCGGCACCGTCGCTGCCTGGTGGGCACTGGTGGGGCTGCTCGTGACCACCTTCGCCTTCCTGGGCGTGAATATGTTCCTGTCGGGTCTGCACAGTTACGGAACCTTGTAGCCGTGAAGTGAGTCCCTGGTATTGAATCCTTTGCAGGATTTGCTGCGTACTACAACCAGCCATTGGCGGATTTAAAGGACTCATCATGCTCATCAAGACAAATTTCAGCGGATTTCACCATCCGGTTCCCAGTGAGATCACACCGCAAGGCATTTACCAGGGCCGGCGCGACCTGATCAAGCTCATGGCGACGGGAACGGCTGGCGCCGCACTGGCCAGCTGGGCCGGGCGTGATGCGCTGGCGCAAAGCGTCCAGAAGCCGGGCAAGCTGGCGGCATTGTCCGGTGTCAAATCAGCTGTTGCCGGCGCGGTGACGATGGAAAAAATCACCGATTACAAGGACGCGACGACCTACAACAACTACTACGAATTCGGCACGGACAAGGCTGATCCGGCCAGAAATGCCCACACGCTGGTCACCAGGCCGTGGTCGGTTGCGGTCGAAGGCTTGGTCAGGAGTCCGAAAACCTTCACGCTCGAAGAGCTGCTCAAGCTCAGCCCGCAGGAAGAGCGCATCTACCGCTTGCGCTGTGTCGAAGGCTGGTCGATGGTGATTCCCTGGGTCGGCTATTCGCTGTCCGAGCTGATCAAAAAGGTCGAGCCGCTCGGCAGCGCCAGATACGTCGAGTTCATCACGCTGGCCGACCCCAAGACCATGCCTTTTGTCGGCTCGCGCGTGCTGGACTGGCCTTATGTCGAGGCCTTGCGGCTGGACGAAGCCATGCATCCGCTGGCGCTGCTGACCTTTGGCATGTACGGCGAGGTGCTGCCCAACCAGAATGGCGCGCCGGTACGCATGGTGCTGCCCTGGAAATACGGCTTCAAGAGCGGCAAGAGCATTGTCAAGATCCGCTTTACCGACAAGGAGCCGCGCACCGCCTGGAACAAGGCGGCGGCGCAGGAATACGGTTTTTATTCGAATGTGAATCCTTTGGTCGATCATCCGCGCTGGAGCCAGGCCACCGAGCGGCGCATTGGCGAGGACGGGCTGTTCGCGAGGAAGCGCAAGACGCTGATGTTCAACGGCTATGAAGCGCAAGTCGGCCAGCTGTATGCGGGCATGGACCTCAAGAAGAATTTCTGATGGCTGCCCAGATGGCAGGGCGGCAAAAATGGTTGCTGCACCCGGCGGCAAAACCGCTGATTTTCATGGTTTGCCTGTTGCCGTTTGCGTGGCTTTTTTATCGGGCTTTGAATAACCAGTTGGGTGCTAACCCGGCCGAGGCGCTGATACGGTCAGCAGGCGACTGGACGCTGCGCTTTCTGTGCATCGTGCTGGCCGTCACCCCTTTGCGCGTCATCACCGGCACACCCGCACTGGCCCGCTTTCGGCGCATGCTGGGGCTGTTCGTTTACTTTTATGTCGTGCTCCATCTGCTGAGCTACAGCTGGTTTGACATGGGTTTTGATGTCCCCGACATTGCAAAAGACATTGCCAAGCGCCCCTTTATCCTGGTCGGTTTTTCTGCCTTCGTGCTGCTCACGCTGCTGGCAGCTACCTCCTTCAATGCCGCGATCAAGGCCATGGGCGCGAAGCGCTGGCAGTTGCTGCACAGGCTGGTCTATCTGATTGCCGGCCTGGGAATTCTGCATTTCTTCTGGATGCGCGCCGGTAAAAACGATTTCAACGAAGTTTTTGTCTATGCCGCCATCATGGCCGTGCTGCTGGGCTGGCGGGTATGGAATCACTGGGCCAAAGCACGGCGACGGGTTCCGGGCACTCCAGCCGATGGCATTCGCTGACGACAGCATCAGGGCAGCAGTATTTCACCCCGGAAGGTGTCCGAAGCCGATTCCCGTGCCCGAATAAGCCGGGCGCTGTCGCCTTCGACCAGCAGTTCGGCGGCGCGACCCCGGCTGTTGTAGTTGCTGGCCATGCTCATGCAGTAAGCACCGGCTGACATGACGGCCAAGTGATCGCCGGCAGCCACGTTCAGGGCGCGGTCACGGCCAATCCAGTCGCCGCTTTCGCAGACCGGGCCGACCACGTCATAAATCACGCCGGCAGTTTCCTCGTCCGGTCGTTTGACCGGCACGATGCCATGAAAGGCCTGGTACATGGCCGGGCGTGGCAAGTCGTTCATGGCCGCGTCGATGATGCAGAAATTCTTTTGCTCGCCGGGCTTGAGGTAGAGCACTTCGGTGACACAAATACCTGCATTGCCGACCAGCGAGCGACCCGGTTCGATCATCAGTTTCTTGCTGCCATAACCACGCGCATCGAGCTTGGCCAGCAGCAGCCGCCAGAGCGCGTCAGCTTCGGGCGGCATGTCGTTGTTGTAGTCGATCCCCAGCCCGCCGCCAAAATCGATATGCGCCAGCGCAATGCCGGCCGCTTCAATCGCCGCGACCAAGTCCAGCACCCGGTCCATGGCATCCAGGTAGGGCGTGACGTCGGTGATCTGCGAGCCGATGTGGCAATCAATGCCGACGACCTGCAGGCCTTCAAGCGAAGCGGCATGCTGGTAAATGCGCAGCGCATCCTCATGGGCGACGCCGAACTTGTTGCCCTTCAGTCCGGTTGAAATATAGGGATGCGTCTTGGGATCGACATTCGGATTGACCCGGATGCTGACCGGCGCGCGCAGCTTCATGTCAGCGGCCACTTCTGACAGCACATCCAGCTCGGCTTCGCTTTCGACATTGAAGCAGCCAATGCCTGCCGCCAGCGCCTGGCTCATTTCGGCGCGTGTTTTACCGACGCCTGAAAAAATCACCTTCTTCGGATCACCGCCTGCCGCCTGAACCCGTTCCAGTTCGCCGCCCGACACAATGTCAAAGCCGCAGCCGGCCCGGGCAAACACCTGCAGCACGGCCAGCGACGAATTTGCCTTCATGGCATAGCAAATCTGTGCATCCCGGCCTGCAAAGCCGCGCTGGTAAGCGGCCAGCGCCGACAGCATGGCCGCTTTTGAATAGAGGAACAGCGGCGTGCCGTGCGTGCGGGCCAGTTCGCTGACGCGCACATCTTCGGCAAACAGGGTGTTGTCACGGTAGGCAAAATGGGGGTGACCGGGAAGGGCTGGCAATGTCATGGGACGGGTTCTAAGGTGGCGATGGAAGAATCAAGAGTCTGGCCTTGCTGCAGAGCCAGAGCCCTGCAGCGATCCCGCTGAAGGGCAGGGCGTTGTCTATCGGGCGGCCGAGGCAGGCGCAAGGGGGGCGATGATGGCAGGAGGCGTTTGAGAAAGGCTGGGCGACATCACCAGCGGCGGCGGGGCCTGGGGCGGCACCGGAAGGAACAGCGGGCCTTTTTGTCCACAGCCGGACAACATGGAAGCAGCCGCCACGGCGGCAACAAGACCATGCCTGCAAGCAGCCGTATAAAGCCGGCCTAGAATTCGAGGTGAAAAAACCATAACAGGATTGTAATGACGGACCTTGAATACCAGAATCTGGCCGAGAGCGTGCTCAAGGCGGTGGAGAAAGCATGCGACCGGCTCAATGACGAGAGCGACGTGGACATCGACAACCAGCGCACCGGCGGCATGATCACATTGACCTTTGCCAACCGCAGCCAGATCATCATCAATCTGCAAAAACCATTGCAGGAAATCTGGATGGCGGCCAAAGCCGGTGGTTTTCATTACAAATTCAATGGCGGACAGTGGACGGATACCAAGGACGCCAGCGAATTTTTTGCCAACCTGTCGCGCTACGCCAGTGAGCAGGCCGCTCAGCCTCTGGTCTTCACCGCTGGCGCATGATCAGTTCTTGAACAGATCCAGAATTCGCTTCTTGTCGTCAGAGGGTGGCAACACCTCAATACCGCCGCCGACACCAGGTATCGTCTCCGTGCCGGAGCCCTCCGGCCTCGGCTGCATGCCCACGCTGCTGATGCCCGCGCCTTTGGCATATTCGTCGTAATACCACTCGCCATTGACATTGACCACGCCTTCAGGCGGCGGGTATTCGGTGACAGGCACGCCCTTGAGCGCGTATTCCATGAAGTTGATCCAGATCGGCAGGCTCAGGCCGCCGCCGGTTTCACGATCGCCGAGCTTCTTGGGCGTGTCGAAACCCATCCAGACCGCTGCCGTCAGCGTAGGCTGAAAGCCCACAAACCAGGTATCAATCGAATCATTGGTCGTGCCCGTCTTGCCAAAAATATCAGGCCGCTTCAGCATGGCCTGGGCTTTGGCGGCCGTGCCTGAACGGGCCACTTCCTGTAGCAGGCTGTCCATGATGAAGGCATTTCGGGCATCAATGCCGCGCATCGACTCGTTCAGTGCGGGCGGTATGCTTTCGAGCAGGACTTTGCCGCGCTGGTCGGTGATTTTGGTGATCAGGTAAGGATTGACGCGGTAGCCGCCATTGGCAAAAACCGAATAGCCGGTCGCCATCTGCATCGGCGTGACCGAGCCAGCGCCCAGCGCCATCGTCAGGTAAGCCGGATGTTTTGCCGCGTCGAAGCCGAAATGCGTGACCCATTCCTGGCCATATTTGGCGCCGATGGACTGCAGGATGCGGATCGAGACCAGATTTTTTGATTTCTTCAGTGCCGTCCGCATGCTCATGGGTCCATCGAAGCCTCCGTCATAGTTTTTGGGCTCCCATGGCTGGCCGCCGGTGACGCCGGCATCAAAAAACAGCGGTGCATCATTGATCACCGTGGCCGGGGTAAAGCCTTTTTCCAGCGCCGCCGAATAGATGAAAGGCTTGAAGCTGGAGCCGGGCTGGCGCCAGGCCTGGGTCACATGGTTGAACTTGTTTTTTCCGTAGTCAAATCCGCCGACCAGCGCCCGAACAGAGCCATCCCGAGGATCCATTGCCACGAAGGCGCCTTCGACTTCTGGCAACTGGGTAATTTCCCAGGTATTTTTGGGGCTTTTGGTCACACGGATCAAGGCGCCGCGGCGGATCTTGATGTTCGGGCCGGCCTTGTCGGTCAGGCCGGATTGCGCGGGCCGCAGGCCTTCTCCGGTGATGCTCACCGTTTCACTGTTCAGCCGCATCGCAAGAATCCGTTTGGGACTGGCCTCCAGCACGACGGCCGCCATGACGTCGCCGTTATCGGGGTTGTCGGCCAGCGCGTCGTCAATGGCATCTTCCGTTTCCTGCGGATTGGAAGGCAGGTCAATGAATTTTTCGGGTCCCCGGTAAACCTGCCGGCGCTCGTAATCCATGATGCCTTTGCGCAAGGCTTTGTAGGCCATGGTCTGGTCGGTGGATTTAAGGGTGGTGAAGACATTCAGCCCACGGGTATAGGTTTCTTCGCCGTACTGGTTGAAGACCAGCTGGCGCACCGTTTCAGCCACATATTCGGCATGCACGCGTCCTGCATCGCGACCGGTCTTGATGTAAAGCTGTTCAGCCTTGGCTGTCTTGGCCTGCTCGGCCGTGATGAAGCCGTTTTGTTCCATTCGCTCAATGATGTAGAGCTGACGCGTCCTGGCTCGCGTGGGGTTGACGACGGGGTTGTAGGCCGAAGGTGCTTTTGGCAGGCCGGCCAGCATCGCAGCCTCGGCAATGCTGATGTCCTTGAGAGGCTTGCCAAAGTAAGCTTCCGAGGCGGCAGCAAAGCCGTAGGACCGATTTCCCAGGAAAATCTGGTTCATGTAGATTTCCAGAATCTGGTTTTTCGTCAGGGCGTGTTCCAGCTTGAAGGTCAGCAGGATTTCATAAATCTTGCGGGTGTAGCTTTTTTCGGTCGTCAGGTAAACATTGCGGGCAACCTGCATGGTGATGGTCGAAGCACCCTGGCTTTTCGCACGGCCCAAATTGGCCAGGCCCGCTCGCACCATGCCGAGGTAATCCACGCCGCCATGCGAGAAAAAGCGCGCATCCTCGATGGCCAGCACCGCATCTTTCATGATTTGCGGAATCTCATCGATGGGAGTGAGTTTGCGGCGCTCTTCGCCAAACTCTCCGATCATCACGCCGTCCGCCGTGTAAACGCGCAGCGGCTGCTTGGGGCGGTAGTCGGACAAGGCCGAAATATCGGGCAGATTGGTATAGGCCACTGCCAGCGCAACGGCCAAAAATATCACCAGTCCAGCAATGCCTGCCAACGCCAGGCCAACGCCGCCCAGAAAGAACTTGAGAAGAGAACTCAACCAGGAAGAGCGTTTTTTCGGGTTTGATTGGGGACGGGAACCGGGAGTCTGAGGAGAAGAAGGCATGTAGGTCAATCGTAGAGTCGCATCGGCATTATAAAAATTCCGAAAACATAGACGTATCAGGCGCGATAGGGGGCACTACACTGTTACACCAGAAGGCAACCATTTACACGGACGGTATCCCTGAAAATCGTCTGCTTTTGACAACGCGCATCTTGAGTTGCAGAGGAGATAGGCTTGGTGGCAAGGACCTAGCTGCTAACATTCAAGTGATTTCTTAAGCAAGCCGGTTACATAGTAGCCGTCATTTGGGGACCCCCTTTGATCTCACTGGGATCGTTATTTAAGCGCCAACAACCCCCTTTACTGGGTATCGATATCAGCTCCTCCAGCGTCATGCTGGTGGAGTTGAGCCGTGATAAAGCCGGTAATCTGATGCTTGACCGCTGTGCGATTGAGCCTTTGGCGTCCGGCTGGGTCACCGACGGTAACATCGAAAAATTCGATGAAGTTGCTGAAGCAGTGCGCCGCCTGGTGAAAAAGAGCGGTACGCGCACCCAGCACGTGGCCATGGCGCTGCCGCCCTCGGCAGTTATCAGTAAAAAAATCATCTTGCCTGGCGGCCTCAGTGACGCCGAGCTTGAAATTCAGGTCGAATCCGAAGCCAATAAATACATTCCCTTTTCTCTCGATGAGGTCAGCCTTGACTTTTGTGTGCTTGGGCCCAGCGCAACGTCCGGCGGCGATGTTGAAGTTCTGATTGCTGCCTCGCGAAAAGAAAAGGTCCAGGACCGGGAAGGTCTGGCCGAAGCTGCCGGCCTCAAACCCGTCGTGGTCGATGTGGAATCGTACGCATCCCGCTTTGCCACGGCAAGGCTGATAGAGAACATGCCCAACAGGGGCGTGGACACCCTGGTGGCCCTGTTTGAGGTGGGCTCCCTCACCACCAGCATGCAGGTCATCCGCAATGATGAGGTCCTGTACGAGCGCGACCAGGCGTTTGGCGGTGCCCAGCTGACTCAGTTGATCGTCAGGCAATACGGCTTTTCTGCTGAAGAAGCAGAAACCAAAAAGCGCAGCGGCGAGTTGCCGGAAGACTATGAGTCCGGGGTTCTGAAACCCTTTGTCGAGAGCATGACCCAGGAAATTGGCCGCGCGCTCCAGTTCTTCTTTACCAGCACGCCGCATAACCGGGTTGATTACGTGATGCTGGCAGGAGGCTCGTCCTCATTGAAGGGGCTGGCTGAGGCCGTGACGCAGCAGACTTCCTTTGCCTGCCTGCTGGCGAACCCTTTTGAAGGCATGAAAATCGGCAATGGCGTCAGGGAAAACAAGATGCGGCGCGAAGCCTCCTGTTACCTGACTGCCTGTGGCCTGGCTTTGCGAAGGTTTGCGCAGTGATTCTGATTAATCTGCTCCCGCACCGGGAAGCTGCCCGCAAACGCAGGCGCGAAGTCTTTTTTGCAACGCTTGGCCTGGCTGCGCTGGCAGGGGTACTGATCGCCAGTGGCGCGTATTTCTGGTATCTGAACCAGATTGAAAACCAGCGTGGAAGAAACACCTTTTTGCAGTCAGAAATTTCCAGGCTGGATGCGCAGATCAAGGATATTGCCACCTTGCAGGCTGAGATTACTTCACTCAAGGCGCGCCAAACCGCTGTGGAAGATTTGCAGGGAAACCGCAATCTGCCGGTGTACCTGCTGAGCGAACTGGTCAGGCAACTGCCCGACGGGGCCTATATCAACAGCCTGAAGCAGGAAAACCAGACGGTCCTGATCACCGGCATTGCTCAATCCAACGAACGGGTTTCAGAGTTGCTGCGTAATTTTTCCAACAACAGCCCGTGGCTGTCCACGCCCGAACTGGTGGAAATTACGGCCGGCACGGTGACATTGAGCCAGCGTGACCAGCGGCGGGTTTCCAATTTCACCATGCGCGTACAGATCAAACGGGTCAGTGATCAAAAAGAGGCCGCTGCGTCTTCTGCTCCCGTTGCGGCCAAGCTTTGATGCGGCCAAGCTTTGATGCGGCACGAATGAACTGATCATGGCAAAAAAATCCAGACTCGTTATCGACTTTGCAGCCTTCCAAGGTCGGCTTCAAACCGAATTCACCGGCCTTGATCCGAATAATCCAGCGTCCTGGCCGGCCCTTCCACGGTATCTGCTGTGTGCCGCCGTGACTGTCGCGGTCGTGGTGGCGCTGTGGTTTGTGTGGCTGAACGAATCAGATGAAGAGCTGACCGCAGAAAAGGCCAAGGAAGTCCAGCTCAGGCAAGACTTCAATAAAAAGCTGGCGCAGGCCGTCAATCTGGAAGCGCTGAAAAAACAGCGTGAACAGGTCCAGCAGTACGTGACCCAGCTTGAAAAACAGTTGCCCAGCAAAGCCGAAATGGATGCGCTGCTGTCTGACATCAACCAGGCCGGTCTGGGACGCAGCCTGCAGTTCGAGTTGTTCCGGC
>JBDSZF010000041.1:0-5911 GCA_039925285.1 Polaromonas sp. | reverse complement strand
GCCGCGCCAATTGGCTCGCTCGGAATAGCCACTGCAGTTGGCGAGGATTGGTTTTCATCTTTAGCGCGAGGCGCGAAGTGGGTGGACTTCAGTCCTCTGCGCCTCGCGCGAACCCACCAGCTTCAGCTGGTGGTTGTTTAGTAAAAAATTGAAGTGCTTGGCGCCCGGGGGTCCGGGCCGCAAGCTGTCAAAGGAAAACCGATGATCAGAGACCAAGAAACGATGACCGCCCTGCTCGACACCGTGAGCCGCTTCGTGCGCGAACGCCTGGTGCCAACAGAGACAGTGGTCGAGGAAACCGACCAGATTCCGCCGGCCATCGTGCAGGAAATGAAAGACATGGGCCTGTTCGGCCTGACCGTGCCCGAAGAATACGGCGGCTTCGCGCTGACCATGGAAGAAGAAGCCCTGGTGATCATGGAGCTGGGAAAGACCTCGCCGTCGTTCCGTTCACTGATCGGCACCTCGGTCGGTATCGGCTCCCAGGGCATCGTGCTGGACGGCACGCCCGAGCAAAAAGCCAAATACCTGCCCAAGCTGGCGACCGGCGAGATGATCGCCTCGTTTGCGCTGACCGAGCCCGATGCCGGATCGGACGCCGCTTCGCTGCGCACCACTGCCATTCGCGGAACAGATGGCGACGGCGACCACTACATCGTCAACGGCACCAAGCGCTACATCACCAATGCGCCGCAGGCCGGCATCTTCACGCTGATGGCGCGCACCGACCCCAGCAACAAGGGCGCGGGCGGCGTCTCGGCCTTTATCGTCGAGGCCGGCACGCCGGGTTTGTCGATTGGCAAGATCGACAAAAAAATGGGCCAGCGCGGCGCCCACATTGCTGACGTGATTTTCGAGAACTGCCGGGTGCCGGCCAGCCAGCTGATAGGCGGCAAGGAGGGGCAGGGCTTCAAGACCGCCATGAAGGTGCTGGAAAAAGGCCGCATCCACATTGCCGCCCTGTGTGTCGGTGTGGCCGAGCGCATGCTCAAGGACGCCCTGACCTACGCGATAGACCGCAAGCAGTTCGGCCAGTCGATTACCAGCTTCCAGATGGTGCAGGCCATGCTGGCCGACAGCCAGACCGAGTTGTATGCGGCGCGCTGCATGGTGATGGACGCGGCGCGCAAGCGTGACGATGGCCTCAACGTGTCCACCGAGGCCTCGTGCTGCAAGCTGTTTGCCTCCGAAATGTGTGGCCGCGTGGCCGACCGCGCGGTGCAGATTTTTGGCGGTGCCGGCTATTTGAGCGAATACAGCATTGAGCGCTTTTACCGCGACGTGCGCATATTCCGCCTGTACGAAGGCACCAGCCAGATCCAGCAGATCGTGATTGCCCGCAACATGGTGCGCGAGGCCACGGCATGAAAACCCGTGTCACCGAGCTTCTGGGCATACGCTACCCCATCATCCAGGGCGGCATGCAGTGGATTGGCAAGGCCGAACTCGCGGCGGCCGTCTCCAATGCCGGCGGTCTGGGCATGGTGACCGCACTGACCCAACCCACCCCTGATGAGTTGGCGCGCGAGATCAGCCGCACCCAGTCCATGACAGCCCAGCCTTTTGGCGTGAACCTGACCATCCTGCCCAGCATCTCGCCGCCGCCTTATGCCGACTACCTGCAGGCCATCATCGACAGCGGCGTGAAGATTGTCGAGACAGCAGGCAACAGCCCGAAAGACTTTATTGCCCGCATGAAGCAGCATGGCATCACCATCGTGCACAAATGCACCACGGTGCGCCACGCGCTGTCGGCTGAGCGCAATGGTGTCGATATCGTCAGCATCGACGGCTTTGAATGCGCCGGCCATCCAGGTGAAGACGATGTTCCGGGCCTGGTTCTGATTCCACTGGCGGCGCGGGCGCTGAAGATTCCGGTGGTGGCCTCGGGCGGCATTGCCGACGGGCGCGGCATGGCCGCTGCGCTGGTGCTGGGAGCCGAAGGCATCAACATGGGCACGCGCTTTTTTGCCACGCAGGAGGCGCCTGCGCATACGCACATCAAGCAGGCTTTGGTTAATGCCAGCGAGCGCGACACCCGGCTGATGTTTCGCACCCTGAACAACACTACCCGGGTGCTGCGCAACGCCATCTCCGAAGAGGTACTAGCGACCGAGCAGCAGCCCGGCGGCTGCAGCTTTGAAGACATCCGCCATCTGGTCGCGGGCGCACGAGGGCGCGACGCACTGGCGCGGGGCGACGCTGATGGTGGGGTAGTCGCAGCAGGTCAAGTGGTGGGGTTGATCAACGACATACCCGCCTGTGCCGATCTGATTGAACGCATGGTGAGCGAGTGCCGCCAGCAGTTGCGAATCGCCAGCCAATGGGCTGCAGTTTAATGAAGGAGTGTGTGATGGATACTGAAGCGACCTTGCCTGATGTTGATACATCGACCTTGTTTTCCAGGGTTCCATTCAACCGGTTGCTGGGCATGCAACGGGAGTTCTGCGAGGCAGGGCAGGCCCGGATGGTGCTGGAGACCCGTGCGGAATTGACCAATAACTTTCATGCCACGCATGGCGGCGTGATCATGACCATGCTGGATGTCGTCATGTCCAGCGCTGCGCTCTCCAAATCCGGCTTTCAGCGGGCCGTGGTCACCATCGACATGTCCACCAGCTTCCTCAAGCCGGGTCGCGGGCGTCTGATGGCATATGGCACGGCGGTGGGCGGCGGGAGATCGGTGTGTTTTTGCGAAGCGCGCATCGAGGATGAGGCCGGTGACATCGTTGCCAAGGCCATGGGCACCTTCAAATACGTTGACCCGTGATGCGAGAGGTTTCCCGATCGCAAAGTGACTGTTACTGGTGCTTGATCAAGACACAGATTCCGAGCACCTCGAAAAAATATTTAGGAATGGAAGGTAATTGATCATGAAAATCCTGGTCCCCGTCAAGCGAGTCGTCGATTACAACGTCAAGGTGCGCGTCAAATCCGACGGCACTGGCGTCGATATCGCCAACGTCAAGATGAGCATGAATCCGTTTGACGAGATTGCCATCGAGGAAGCCGTGCGCCTGAAGGAAAAAGGCGTGGCCACCGAAGTCATCGCCGTCTCGTGCGGCGTCGCCCAGTGCCAGGAAACGCTGCGCAACGCCATGGCGATCGGCGCCGACCGCGCCATCCTGGTCGAAACCGCTGAAGAGCTGCAGCCGCTGGCCGTCGCCAAGCTGCTCAAGGCGCTGGTCGATAAAGAGCAGCCGCAGCTCGTCATCCTGGGCAAGCAGGCCATCGACGACGACTGCAACCAGACCGGTCAGATGCTGGCGGCCCTGCTGGGCTGGGGACAGGCGACGTTTGCCTCCAAGGTCGAAGTGCTGGACGGCAAGGTCAGCGTCACGCGCGAGGTTGACGGCGGCGCCGAGACGCTTTCCCTGAGCCTGCCGGCCATCGTCACGACCGACCTGCGCCTCAACGAGCCGCGCTATGTCACGCTGCCCAACATCATGAAGGCCAAGAAAAAGCCGCTCGACAACCTCAAGCCCGAAGACCTCGGCGTCGATGTCAAGCCGCGCATCAAGACGCTCAAGGTCAGCGAGCCGCCCAAGCGCAGCGCCGGCATCAAGGTCGCTGACGTCGCCGCGCTGGTGGACAAGCTCAAGAACGAAGCCAAAGTCATCTAAGCCATCAAGTCAAGGAAAACACACAAAATGACCATCCTCGTTATCGCCGAACACGACAACGTCTCCATCAAGAGCGCCACGTTCAATACGGTCATGGCCGCCACCCAGATCAGCCTGTTCACCGACGGACAGGTGCACCTCGTGGTAATGGGCCATGGGGCGAACCAGGTGGCCGAAGCGGCATCGCACATCGCCGGCATCGCCAAAGTCATTCATGCCGACGGCCAGGCCTTTGCCGGCGGTCTGGCAGAAAATACCGCCGCACAGGTGCAGTCCATTGCCGGCGGCTATTCGCACATCCTGTTCCCGGCCACGGCCTCTGGCAAGAACATCGCGCCGCGCTTGGCGGCGCTGCTGGACGTCAGCCAGATTTCCGACATCACCAAGGTCGATGCCGCCGACACCTTTGAGCGCCCGATCTACGCCGGCAACGCCATTGCCACCGTGCAGAGCCTGGATGCCATCAAGGTGCTCACGGTTCGCACCACCGGTTTTGACGCGGCAGCGGCCACCGGCGGCAGCGCGCTGGTGGAATTCGTCAGCGCCGTGGCCGATAGTGGAAAGGCCCGTTTCGTGAGCAGCGAAATCGCCAGGAATGACAGACCGGAACTGACGGCGGCAAAAACCATCGTCTCGGGTGGCCGTGCCCTGGGCTCCGCCGAAAAATTCGCCGAAGTGATGACCCCGCTGGCCGACAAGCTGGGCGCAGCGATTGGCGCCAGCCGTGCCGCGGTGGATGCGGGCTACGCAGCGAACGACCTGCAGGTCGGCCAGACCGGCAAGATCGTGGCACCCGGTCTCTACATCGCATGCGGCATCAGCGGCGCCATCCAGCACCTGGCCGGCATGAAGGACTCCAAGGTCATCGTGGCGATCAACAAGGACGCTGAAGCGCCTATCTTCAGCGTCGCTGATTACGGCCTGGAAGCTGACCTGTTTACCGCCGTGCCGGAGCTGGTCGCGGCGCTCTGATCGGCGTCTGCGGCGGCTACAGTGCCAGCGCCACGCGCGTTCCCTGCGCGATGGCGCGGCGCGCGTCCAGCTCGGCGGCTTGATCGGCGCCACGAGGCTAGCGCCAAGGCCGGAATCCGGCCATCGTCCGTTTGCATGTCGCCGGACGGCGATGATTGCGGTGTGATGCACACCATCCCATTTGCCATTGATCTCCTCAAAAGGACCACACCCATGCCTACTACCCTCATCACCGGATCGGCCTCCGGCATTGGCGCCGCGACCCGCGACGCCTTGCTGGCCGCCGGCCACCAGATCATCGGCGTTGATCTTCGCAATGCCGACATCACCGGCGACCTGTCCACCGCCGAGGGCCGCCAAGCCATCATTGCGCAGGCGCTGGCGCGCTGCGGCGGCAAGCTGGACGGCCTGGTGCTGTGCGCCGGTCTGGGCGCGCAGGTGCAGCCGGCATCGCTGGTCACGTCGGTCAACTACTTCGGCGCGGTCGAGCTGCTCGACGGCCTGCTGCCGGCGCTGCAAAAAGGTACGCGTCCCTCGGCCGTGGTGATTTCTTCGGTCGCCTCGGCCATGCTGCCGTGGGACAAGAACCCGCTGGCCGCGGCCTGCGAGGCCGGCGACGAAGCCGCAGTCAGCGCCATCGTCATGGGCGCCGGCGCGCAAGGCGGCAACCTGGCCTATGCCGGCTCGAAGAACGCGCTGACAGTGGCCGTTCGCAAGCGCGCCACCGCCTGGGGCCAGGCCGGCGTGCGCCTGAACACGCTGGCGCCCGGCGCGACCGAAACCCCGCTGCTGCAAGCCGGCCTGCAGGACCCGCGCTTCAGCGACTCGATCAAGAACTTCGTCGCGCCGATTGCCCGGCGCGCCGAGCCGCGCGAGATGGCGTCGGTGGTCGCCTTCCTGATGAGCGAGGCCGCCAGCTTCGTGCATGGCGCGCAGTTCTATGTCGACGGCGGTATCGACGCGGTGACGCGGCCGACGCAGTTCTGAACGCGCTCATGACCACGCCCACGCCCGAACACATGCAGGCCGCCGTCGCGGCCTATGTGCGCGCGCTCAACGCCGCCGACCTGGATGCCATCGTCGCGCTGTATGCCGACGATGCGCTGGTCGAGGACCCGGTCGGCTCGACGCCCAGGCGCGGCCTGGCCGAGATCCGCGCGTTTTATGCTGGCGCGCTCAGGCTGAAGCTTGAGGTCGCGCTCGAAGGCCCGGTGCGCGCCGTGGCCGGCGAGGCGGCCTTTGCCTTCAGCGTGTCATTTGAAGTCAACGGCCAGCGCACCACCATCCGGCCCATCGACCTGTTCCGCTTTAACGAC
>JBDSZF010000040.1:0-5327 GCA_039925285.1 Polaromonas sp. | reverse complement strand
AGAAGGTGCAGCCGCCGAAACAGCCGCGCATGATGTTGATGCTGAAACGAATCATCTCCCAAGCCGGGATTTTGGTCGCGCCGTCATGGCGGCCGTTCTCGTCGGCGTAGCTCGGGTGCGGGCCGCGCGCATACGGCAGATCGAACACATAGTCCATCTCCGCCGTGGTCAGCGGAATGGGCGGCGGCGTGATCCAGACATCACGCGCGGTCGGGCCTTCGCCATGCGCCTGCACCAATGCGCGGGCGTTGCCGGGGTTGGTTTCAAGATGCAGCACCCGGTTGGCATGGGCATAGAGCACCGGGTCAGCCTTGACCTGCTCGTAGCTGGGAAGGCGAATCACGGTACGGTCGCGCGGCGGCACCTTGATACTGCCCTTGCCGTACAGCGCAGGGTTGGGCATGAAGACCAGCGGCTTGATGGCCGGGTTGGCGGCTGCCGTTGCGGCATCCGATTTTTCGCCCTCTTCCTTGGCGCAGGTCGAACCCTGCCCCGCCGCCTGTTCGCTGGTGGTCATGTAGGGGTTGATATGCGATTCGACACGGCCCGGCTCATCGACCTGAGTCGAATCGATCTCGAACCAGCCCTTGCCCGATTCGTCGTCCTGACGGCGCACAAACGCCGTGCCGCGCACGTCGGTGATCTGCTGCACCGGCTCGCGGGCGGCCAGCCGGTGGGCAATCTCGACCAGCGCGCGCTCGGCATTTCCGTACAGCAGCAAGTCGCTCTTGGCATCGACGACGATGGAACGGCGCACCTTGTCGGACCAGTAGTCGTAATGCGCAATGCGGCGCAGGCTGCCCTCGATGCCGCCCAGGATGATCGGCACGTCTTTGAAGGCTTCGCGGCAGCGCTGGCTATAGACGATGGCGGCGCGGTCGGGCCGCTTGCCGCCGATGTCGCCGGGCGTGTAGGCGTCGTCACTGCGGATCTTGCGGTCGGCCGTGTAGCGGTTGATCATCGAATCCATGTTGCCGGCGGTCACGCCCCAGAACAGGTTGGGCTTGCCCAGCGCCTTGAACGGTTCGGCGCTTTGCCAGTCGGGCTGGGCAATGATGCCGACGCGAAAGCCCTGCGCTTCCAGCACCCGGCCAATCACTGCCATGCCGAAGCTCGGATGATCGACATAGGCATCGCCGGTCACCAGCACGATGTCGCAGCTGTCCCAGCCAAGCGCATCCATTTCAGCCCGGCTGGTCGGCAGAAATTTGGCGGTGCCAAAGCGGGCAGCCCAGTATTTGCGGTAACTGGTCAGCGGCTTGGCAGCGCGGGTAAAAAAGGAGACGTCGACTGGGGCGTTCATGGAGCGATCTTTGTAAAACCACGAGGACAGCCTTGTGGCTGCATTTTTCCTCTGCGATTTTGGGGTTAACCCGCGATTTTAAGGTTTTAACGCAACCGTTGTACCGCAACGGTTACTTGAGCCGGCCACTCCCGCCGCTTCACGCGTCAGTTGCGGACCGTCATCTGCCCGCGCAGTTCCCCCCCCGGATGGGCGGCGGTGTGGACATTGGCATACCAGCGGCCGGCAATCAGGTCGGCGGCCTGCGCAGGCGTCAGCGTGGCGCTTCCCTCCATGGGGCTTTGAATCGGGTTTGGCCAGCCCACGACAACGCCGGCATTGGCGCCTACGTTGGCCGGACCATGGAAGTGCGCTGCGGTGGCGGGGCCGCTCAGGCCGGTGTAATTGACCTTCCAGCGCAGCAGGTTGCTGTCCTTGTTGAGCACGGCATCGACCGAGCCGCTGCCCTGGCTAGCATTGGGCGGAACTTCATTGGCTCCGCGCAGCTGGGTGGTGAAGGCGATGAGATTCGAGGGAGGCGGAGGTTTCATCATGCCGCAACCCGAAATAGCGGCGGCAGCCACTACGGTAAAGGCTGCCAATGAAAGACGGGTGGCCTGGCGGCGTGTTGACATGATGCACTCCTGATTATTGAAAAGAAGGATTCTGGTCCTGTATGCCCACTGAATCGCTAGGATAAACCCGATACGGTGCTTTGGCGCTTTGGCGTTCCTTGCCTGACGCAAGACCGGTACTTGCGCTTTTCTCCTACGCCAAGGATCTTGGACTGCCGACACGCAGTGGCAACGCTGTGGGTAAAAGTTGTTCACTCTACAACATGAAAGCATTCCATGGCCAAACCACAGCAACACTACCTGGGTGGCTTGAATGTCGCCATCCTGGTGACCGACGGTTTTGAAGAGGTAGAACTGACCGCCCCCAGGCAAGCGCTGGAAGAATCAGGCGTCATCATCCGCCTGTTGTCGGACCGCATGGGGCAGGTGCAGGGTTACCACCACGACCAAGGCGGCGACTTTTTTGACATCGACATGACCTTTGACAAGGTCAAGGCCGATGAGTTTGATGCGGTGCTGCTGCCCGGCGGCGCGGTCAATGCCAGCCGCCTGCGCCACAACCCGGATGCCCAGCGCCTCGTCAGCCAGATTGACCAGCAGGGAAAGCCTGTTGCCGTGATCTGCCATGGCGCCTGGCTGCTGGTGTCGGCCGAACTCGTCAGAGGCCACAAGATGACCAGCTGGCCGAGCCTGAGAAAAGACATCGAAAATGCGGGCGGGCACTGGATCGATGCCGAGGTGGTGGTTGACCGCAACTGGGTCAGCAGCCGCAAACCCGACGACATTCCCGCCTTCAATGCCGCCTTCAAGGACATCCTGGGCAAGCGCACCCGTAAAAGCATCCAGGGAACTGCGGACGATGTGGAGGGTGCGGCCGGCATGGGCGGCTGAAGCGGCCTTCTCAAGCAGAAAACTATCATGGCGACGCGCGCTTTATCAGATTGCGCGGAAAGCCCGCCCTTCAGGGCGGGGATGCAGAGTGTGGACAGCGAAGCTGTCCTGGTATTTGGTTTGTGAGTTAATTCGTCGCGCTATCGACGACTTCTTGAACAAGAAAAAATGAAACGCCTGCAAGCCTTCAAATTTGAACTGATGCCAAACGGTGAGCAGCAGCGCGACATGCGCCGCTTCGCCGGGGCGCGCAGGTTTGTCTTTAACAAGGCGTTGGATATTCAAAAGGCCAACCACGCAGCAGGCGGCAAATTCATCGCTTACGTCGATATGGCGAACCGACTTCCTGAGTGGAAAAAAGAGTTTGAATGGCTCAAGGAGTCGCCCTCGCAATCCTTGCAGCAATTGCTGAAAGATTCGGAGCGCGCTTTCAAGAACTTCTTTGAAAAACGTGCAGACTTTCCGCGCTTCAAGAAAAAAGGCAGCGGCGAGATTTTCAGGTTTCCGCAAGGCTTCGAAATCGACCAGGGCAACAGCCGCATCAAGCTGCCCAAGCTGGGCCAGATGCGCTACCGCAACAGCCGGGACATTTTGGGCATAGCCAAAAACATCACCATCAGCCAGGCAGGCGGCACGTGGTTTGCCAGCATCCAGACCGAGCGAGAAGTCGAGCAACCCATTCCAGCGGCCACCAGCGCCATCGGCATCGACATGGGAATTACCCGATTCGCCACCATGAGCGACGCCAGCTTCATCGCCCCGCTCAATAGCTTCAAGAAGCACGAGACCCGGCTGCGCCGCTACCAGCGCAAGATGAGCCGCAAAGTCAAGTTCAGCAAGAACTGGAACAAAGCCAAAAGAAAGGTGCAAAACCTCCACACCCGTATCGGTAACGCCCGCAAAGACTTCCTGCACAAAGCCACAACAGAGATCAGCAAAAACCACGCAATGGTCGCTATTGAGGACTTGCAGGTTGGCAACATGTCCAAGTCGAGCAAAGGCACTGCCGAAGCACCGGGGAAAAACGTCGCCGCCAAGTCGGGACTGAACAAGGCGATTCTCGATCAGGGCTGGTTTGAGTTTCGCCGCCAGTTGGAATACAAGCTCAACTGGACCGGCGCGATACTCATTCCCGTGCCTGCGCACTACACCAGCCAGAGCTGCCCATGCTGCGGCCATGTCGCCAAGGCAAACCGCCAAACGCAGGCCCGGTTTGCGTGTGTGGACTGCGGCTACGAGAACCACGCCGATGTCGTCGGCGCAATGAATGTATTGGCGCGGGGATACCGCGCAGCAGCCTGTGGAGAGGACGGCTCTGGCCTTGGACGCAAGTCCAGGACGAAACCAGCCTCTGTGAAGCAGGAACCCACCGAAGTGACTATGCATGAGGCAGCTCATGTGTAGCACCGTAGGAATCCCCTTCCTTTAGGGATGGGAGGATGTCAAGGAAAGGGGCCATCAGTTTTGGCCTGGTTCACATTCCGCTCGCCCTCACCGAATTGCTCCGGCTCAGCCTGCGCAAAGGCGATGCAAGGCAAAAACCGAATCACAGTCAGACCCCCGCCACCGGACAGCCTGACTCTTTCTGACTACAGTCATGCGCCGCTGCTGGAAATAGCGTCGGTGCAGGCACTGCTCGGCGCGGCGCAATTCAACGTGCTCGAGTTCCACACCGGGAACGCAACGTCCCGATCGATCAGCAAACCAGACCGCATGACTTTTGACCTCGCCCCCCCGCGAAGGCGTTGGCTGGCTCCAGGTGCAGCAAGACGCGCGACGGCTCAAAACCCTGCTAACGGTTTTGGCGCCACCACGGTTGCGGCCTGGTCAGCGCGGGCGCATCCTGGCATGGGCGTTTCAGTGCCGGTTGCGTGGGGCGAACTGGCATCGCTCACGGGGAGCGCACACTGGACGGCGAGCACCCTGGGCGCACGATTGCACACAGGCAACCAGCCCTGGGACGGTTATGAATCATCCCGAAAAAGCCTGTCGGCAGCCATGAAAAAACTGTGCTTTCAACTCGAGGCTTGAAACCCGGGTCTTGATGGAGTTGCCGGTCCGTTGTAGGCATTGACCGCGAGTTGGCCAAAAGCTCTCGCAGGGCCGCAAATCACCGCCTATCATTTACCAGTGCGCAGGATCTCTGCGTCTGGAGAGATTCATGAAACGCCTTTTTCTGCTACCAGCCTTGACTGTTGCGGTCCTGCTGTTAAGCGCTTGCCCTGACACCAAATTACCGTCGCCCACGCCCAAGGTGCCGAATCCCAAGGCAGAGACGACTACGTTTTACGCTCCTCCTGACATGACAGGCTTGAACCGGAGTTCCGACCCGCTGCCCGCATCAAGGCGTTCATGAAAAATCACCCGAAGCTGCTGCTACTGCTAAAAAGAGGGACAGTATCAGCGACTGTCCCCGGTTTGCCGCAACAAAAACTGCCGGCAATCAACGCCTCTTTCAATTGTTCCCGTGTTCAGTGAGTCGCTTTCAGGGAATCGCGCATGGCCTTGACCTGGTCATGATTGCGCTGGGCACCTTGTGCCTGACGTTCCACAACGCCCCGGATGGCCGGTGGCAGGTC
>JBDSZF010000039.1:0-5204 GCA_039925285.1 Polaromonas sp. | reverse complement strand
CCACTTTATTAGAAAGGGTCACTTACATGCTATGGGCGCACGCCCACGGCTGCACTGAGACGACCAGACGAGCTGGACTATGGAAAACTTAAGCTTTTTTCGGGCGTTTCGCACCGTACTTGGAACGCGACTGCTTGCGGTCTTTCACGCCTTGCAAGTCAAGTGATCCGCGCACAATGTGGTAACGAACACCTGGCAAATCTTTGACACGACCACCACGCACGAGCACAACCGAGTGCTCCTGCAGGTTGTGACCTTCACCGCCGATGTAAGAAATAACTTCAAACCCGTTGGTCAAGCGCACTTTGGCAACTTTACGCAAAGCGGAATTTGGCTTTTTGGGCGTGGTGGTGTACACACGGGTGCAAACACCGCGGCGCTGTGGAGAATTTTCCATCGCGGGGCTTTTTGACTTGATCTTTTCGACCTCGCGCCCCTGACGAACTAATTGATTGATGGTTGGCATTGAAAACGTCCCTAAACGTCTGAAAAACGATATAAAAATACGGAAAACTTCTCCGCACCAAAAGCGGAAAAGCTTTCTAGTATAAGCCGGATAGCAAAAAGGCTCAAGCAGGGCGCGCTATCAGCAGCTACTGAAGCCGGATGGCGCGAGAAAACGGCGCCTTCGGCCCACATCACCCTGAAAGACAAGGCCCGGGGCCGGGACAATGCCTCTTATTTGATCCAGAGCCGGATGGAGTCCCAGGCACGGCCCATGATGCCAGCTTCTTCCACGGTGTCCAGCGCTACCAGCGGCACTTCGGTCATGGAGTTGTCGCCCAGCATGATCTTGAGACTGCCAATCGACTGACCTTTCTTGAAAGGCGCTACCAGCGGGTCGGGTCGGGCGACCTGGGTTTTGACTTTGGATGCACTGCCGGCAGGCACGGCCACCACAATAGCCTCGGGACGACCCAGCTGGACGACCGAAGCCTTGCCTTTCCAGACCGCAGGCGTCACGACGGCCTGTCCGGCATCGAACAATTTAACCGCTTCAAATGCGGTGTAACCCCAGTTCAGCAGTTTTTGCGATTCATTGGCTCGGGCACTGTCGCTGGAAGTTCCGAGTACGATCGCCAAGAGGCGGCGGCCGCCAGGTTTGCCGGCCGCCCCCAGACCGGGAAAGTCGCGCTTGGCCGTGGCAATCATGCAATAGCCGGCGGCATTGGTATGGCCGGTTTTCAGGCCATCGACCGTCGGGTCACGAAACAGCAGGGTATTGCGATTGGTGTCGTTGGTGGCAGGCGTGCCGGGATAGCGGTATTTCTTGATGGCCGAGTAGCCCATGTAATCGGGAAAGTCGGTCATCAGCCGGGTTGACAGGATGCTCAGGTCGCGCGCCGTGGTGGTGTGACCCGGCTCGGTCAGGCCCTCCGGGTTTTTGTAGCTCGTCGATTTCATGCCCAGGGCCTTGGCCTGCTCATTCATGAGCTGCACAAAATGCTCGGCCGTTCCGCCTACGCCTTCGGCCAGCGCCATGGTGGCGTCGTTGCCTGACTGCACGATCATGCCCTTGATCAGGTCTTCCACCGGGACCTGCATTTTGGGGTCGATGAACATGCGTGAACCCGGCATTTTCCAGGCACGCTGGCTGACGCTGAAGGTCTGCGTCAGCGTGATTTTTTTGGACTTGAGCGCGTCGAACACCAGGTATTCGGTCATCAGCTTGGTCAGCGAGGCCGGCTCGACCGGGGAGTCGATGTCTTTGGCAGCCAGTATCTGGTTGGCCGTGATGTCGAGCAGCAAATAGGAGCGTGCGGCAATTTCAGGCGATTGCGGTGCCTGGGCATGCGCTGCGGGAAGCGCTACCGAGACAAACAGGACAAAGGTGGCGGCGAAGCCGCGCAGGCCGGCGGGGGCCTTGAGGAAGCATTGCATGTCAGAAAGCCGGTAAAGGAAGGAATAAACAGGAAACGATAGACCGCACGGGATCAAAAAGTTCAAACCGCAGACGAAGCCAGGTGGCGGATCACCAGATTTTTCAGCAGCGGCAATTGTCCATGAAAGAAATGCCCCACTCCCGGCACAACCGTAACAGGGAGTGCCTGCGGGCGCGCCCAGTCCAGCACGGCGGACAGCAGCACGGTGTCGTCCTGCTCGCCATGCACCACCAGGGTTTTGGTGTGCGCGGCGACATCGATCGGCGCGGCGGGCGCGCGGCTGACACTGGTGCCGACCAGGACGAGCTTTTCAATGTTGCGCAGGGGGTTGAGACGCTCAAAAGCATGCGTGGTGACAAAAGCGCCGAACGAGAACCCGGCCAGCGCCAAAGCAGCTTGCCCATCGCCCGAAGGCGCCAGATGCTGCAGCACCGCCATAAAGTCCTCCAGCTCGCCCCGTCCCTCGTCATGGCTGCCAGCACTGCCGCCGACACCGCGAAAGTTGAAGCGCACCGCCGTCCAGCCGGACTGCACGAAAGCCCGCGCCAGCGTCTGCACCACCTTGTTGTCCAGCGTGCCGCCAAACAGCGGATGCGGATGGGCAATGATGGCGAAGCCCCGGGATTCGCCAGCCGGCCGGTCCAGCGCAATTTCCAGCGCACCGGCCGGGCCTGTCATGCTGGACTTTTGGGTTTTGGAGTTCATGGGAAATACTTTCTGGCAGATAAATTGCTACACAAATAGTAGCTGAATGTGCAGGCTACTATTGGACCAGAGCTATCAACGACGCTTGTTTTTTTGAAGACAAGCCAGATGACAGGAACGGCTTAGCGCCCCAGCTGCGGAGGCGTCAGAAGGCGCTCGACGATCTGGCCGTTTTTTAAATGCGACTCGACAATCTCGTCAATGTCGCTGGCATCCACATAGCTGTACCAGACCGCTTCGGGGTAAACCACCGCCACCGGGCCGGCCGCGCAGCGGTCCAGGCAACCCGCCTTGTTGACCCGCACCTTGCCAGGACCGGCCAGCCCGGCCGCCTTGACCTGGGCCTTGCAGCGGTCAAACGCCTGCTGTGCGCCCTGATCGGCGCAGCAGGACTCGCCGTTGCTGCGCTGGTTCAGGCAAAAGAAAATATGGCGTTCGTAATAGGAGCCTGGCAAGGCATTCGTTACGGTATCCAGCGCAGTGTCCCGGGAAATAGGTGCAGTCATCAGCTGATTTTACTTTTCGGCGACCGGCGCATATTCCCGGCTCGAAAGCCGCACCATGACATAGAGCAATGCGGCATAAGGCCAGAGCCAGCCCAGCCACTGCACCAGACCATAAAAATGGATAAACCGGCCCTGCTCCCAGATTTGCAGCGTTTGGGCAAAGTAAGGATCGGCGGGCGCCTGGTTGAGCAAGCCGAGATGAATGGTCAGCGCCAGCAGCGTCAGCGCTGCAGCAGCGCGGCGCGGCAAGGCCAGCAGCAACACGGCCAGAATCACCGCCAGACCCACGCCGGCCTGAACCGGCGCATCAAGCCAGGCCCACGCATGCTCAGGTCCGTAGCTGAGTGCCGCCGACAAGGCTGACGCACCCAGGCCGACCGCCAGGGCGGCAGCAGCAAACACCGCGCGCTGCCACAGCGTGCGGATCACGCAATAGCCCAGCAGACAGGGGATCAGCGCGCCCAGGGCGACACAGATCAGCTCGGCGACCGGAACCAGGGGCTGGAGTTCGACCTCGCGCATCGGCATCCACTCCAGAAATGGCGTGTCGGCCAGCGTATCGGCGAGCGCAGACTCCAGTCGCTCGAACACCTGGCCCAGACCCATGGGCACCGCAGCCGGAAACAGCAAGGCCGGCGGCCAGAGTAGCAGCAGGACCAGCGCACCGCGCGCATCCGGCGCAAACCAGCGGGCCCTCAGGCGGCTCCAGCGATCGACCAGACCGGATCGCTCCAGCGCCCAGGCACAGCAGGCGCCCAGCCAGGCACCCAGCGTGTTGAGCGCCAGATCCACATTGGAGGGAACGCGCGACGGCAAATAACTCTGCAGCGTTTCCATCGCCAGCGACAGCAGCCCCGCGCCCAGAACCCCCATGCTGACTGCCCAGGAAACACGCTGACTGCGCAGCGCCGACAGGGCCAGCAAAAAACCCAGCGGCGCATAGCCCAGCAGATTGATGCCGACATCAAAACCCGTCCAATACTTGGGCAAGGGCGATGTCAGGAAATGCAGCGGCGAGATGCCCTGATTACGCCACGCCGAAAACGGATAAAGACTGGCGTAAATAATCAGGCAAACCAGCGCCAGGGCCAGCGGCCAGGCCGTGGTTTTTTGCACCCCCCCGCCGTCCTCACTACGCGGCAGGATTGGCCCCCCACCGACATCCTCACTTCGCTTCGCTACCTGTAGTTCTGCCCCCCCTTGCAGGGGGCAACGCATGGCATCCGGCAAAGCCGGTCTGCCTGCGTCTGCTGGTGTGGATGGCTTTTTCACGCGGGTGCGGCAGGTAGGCCTACCTAGAACGGCTTGACCACCACCAGAATGACGGCCGCGACCAGCAGCAGCACAGGAACTTCATTGAACCAGCGCAGCCAGATGGGACTGCGGGTATTGCGGTTGGCCATGAATCTGGCCAGCATGCGGCTGCAGGCATGGTGATAGCCAATGATCAGCACCACCACGGCCAGCTTGGCATGCATCCAGTAGCTGCCCGGCGCACGCCCGATGCCGTAACCCAGGTACAACCACAGGCCCAAAGCCAGGGCCGGCACGGCCAAAATAGTGCTGAAGCGCAGCAGCTTGCGGGCCATCAGGATCAGGCGCTCACGCTCGGCAACACTTTGAGGCGGCACCATGGCCAGGTTGACAAAAATACGCGGCAGGTAAAAAAGTCCGGCAAACCAGCTGGCGATGAAAACGATGTGGAAGGATTTGACCCAAAGCATCGCTGTAGTTTAGCCTCCGCAGTTTTACGGGCTGCCCTGCCTCACCGGATCCCGGCAATGATGGATTTTCCAATCTCCTGACCAGGCAAAAAAAATCCCGGTCGACCTGATGGCCAGCCGGGATCAAATGCCTTTTTGCTGTCACACGCCAAGGCCCCGCTCAGGGAGGAAAAGCGGGATGCAATCATCCATAAACTGACAACTGCATCTGTTAATTCTAACCACGCGATGCAGAATTGCGCAACGCCTCGGCCAGTGAGCCAGCAATTCTCATTTCAAAACGGTTATCCCGTTTCTGGCTCGATGTCAGTGAGGCGCGCAAGCATGAAGCTGGTCAGTTGAGCCCAGTTGTCAAAGGGTAAATACTGAAGCAAGGCGCGCAGGTG